>DCAZ01000081.1:26553-39403 GCA_002313925.1 Gemmatimonadales bacterium UBA1120 | reverse complement strand
GAATTTACCCAACATTTTCCGCAGCCAGGATGGGTCGAGCACGATGCATTAGAGATTTGGAATACTACTGTTCGTGTTGCACGTGCAGCGATTGATGAAGCGTCCGGAGCAGATATTTGTGCGGTTGGTATAACAAACCAGAGGGAGACCGTGGTGCTCTGGGATCGTGAGACACTCGAGCCCGTCCATCGAGCTATTGTTTGGCAGGACCGAAGAACGACTGATGTATGCCGAGGACTTAAGAATGCAGGTCATGAGAGTGAGGTAAGAGCTCGCACAGGGTTAGTACTCGACCCCTATTTCTCGGGCACCAAGATTCAATGGATTCTAGACCGGGATCCTGATCTACGGTCTCGTGCAGAATCTGGTGAACTCGCTGCTGGTACAATTGATAGTTGGCTTCTGGCACGCCTCACGGATGGAACAGTTCACGCGACTGACCCCACGAACGCGTCGAGGACCTTACTTTTCCATCTTACTGAAGGCGTATGGGATCCATGGCTCCTAGACCTTTTGGGTGTGCCCAAAAGTTTACTGCCGGAAGTGCGCCCTAGCTCTGGTGATTTTGGTATAGCTTCGGGTGTCCACTTAGGTATTGAAGCGCCGATTGCTGGTATCGCAGGAGATCAGCAGGCAGCACTGTTTGGTCAAGGATGTTGGTCCCGAGGTCTGGCCAAGAACACCTACGGAACAGGTGCTTTCTTGCTCTTGAATACGGGTGAAGAAGCAGTGCCGTCCGCGCGCGGTCTGCTCACAACGGCTGCTTGCAACGAAAAAGGTGGGTTGGCCTATGCACTTGAGGGCTCAGTCTTCATTGCGGGTGCTGCTATCCAATGGCTTCGGGATGGGCTAGGGCTTCTGGAGGTAGCAGAGCAATCTGAGGCTATGGCGAGATCAGTGGAAGACAATTCTGGCGTCTATTTTGTGCCTGCCCTCGTAGGGCTTGGGGCTCCCCATTGGGTGCCTGATGCACGTGGAATGCTCGTAGGGCTCACTCGTGGAACGAAAAGAGAGCACATTGTGAGAGCAGCGTTGGAGGCCATGGCATATGGGACAATGGATGTTCTCCAGACGATGGAGGAAGAAGCGGGCCTTGAGACCCAGGAATTGCGTGTAGATGGTGGTGCAGCTCTAAACGATTGGCTCATACAGTTCCAGGCAGACGTGCTCGGTATTCGCCTACGTCGACCAGAAATCGTGGAGACCACCGCTCTGGGAGCGGCTGGTCTTGCGGGACTTGCGACGGGTGTTTGGTCGGATGCTGACGACTTTCTTTCAGTCCAGGGATCTGGGACCCAATGTGAGCCAAGAATGTCTGAAACTGACCGGGCAGCACTTAAGACGGAGTGGGATCGGGCCGTCCGTGCCGCCATTCAGTGGGCTGGTGACTAATGACCTCGGCACGGAAGATCGAGCCTCCATTCCGCATTGCAGTCGTAGGAGGTGCTCAGGCTTCAAAAGTTGAGTGCGAATTAGCGCTAGAGTTAGGAAGGCAACTCGCTGGGTTAGGAGCCCTAGTGGTGTGTGGAGGAGGGGGAGGTGTGATGGAGGCCGTAGCCCAGGGTGCGACCGAAGCCGGGGGGCTAGTCATTGGTATTCTTCCAGGGTCTGACTCAAAATCAGCAAACCCATGGATTGGCATCCCGCTCGCCACTGGGATGGGGGAAGCGCGTAATGCGTTGGTAGTCCAGGGGGCAGAAGCTGTTATCTCGGTTGGCGGTGAGTGGGGAACACTCTCTGAGATTGCCCTAGCTTCAAAAATCGGACTTTCTGTGGGGATACTCGGTATTCCACCTGCTGAGGGACTGGGGTTACGGATGCTTGAGGACCCCATTGAAGCAGCAGGATGGGCGCTAGAGCGGGCTCAGGCATTCCGGGGAAGCTGACAAAGACTTCCTCGAAGATGCTCTGAATCTTCTGTCCTCCGAAGGGTCGTGAATATTAGGGATCCTTTGGACTGGTCCCAAGTAGGGGAGTTCGGCTAGATTCGAAGCCTTCAGGAAGGAACCGGTATTGAGGAGGGGACTATGAAAAATCATAGCCGTTTCATGGTTGGGCTTGTAAGTGTGGCCGCGGTCGTCTCCTACTTAATATGGACTGGTGTTAGCGAGACGATGGTCTACTATCTGACTCCCGTCGAACTCATAGAGAGGGCTAAGAATGACCGCACTTTCCATGAGGTAGGGGTAAAGGTTAGTGGCCAAGTTCTTCAGGGAACGTACAAACGCGTTGATGGAGAGCTGCTTCACACATTTGTGGTACGTGATCTCGTCGACGAATCTGTTACGTTCCCGGTCGAATTTCGAGATGCACTTCCGGATACCTTCACCGACGACACGGAAGTCGTACTTGAAGGACGCCTTCGTGGAGATGGTGTTTTTGAGGCTGAGACACTCCTGACGAAATGCGGAAGCCGATACGAGGCCGCTCCGGAGGACCTCGCCGGTTGAACGTGCTCTCTAACGGGGAGCGAGTCACGTGACGATTCTCGGGGAAATGGCCCTCTGGATGGCGTTGCCCATTTCAGTATGTGGAATGCTGCTCGGCTACGTGGGTGGTCGTACGCAGAGGGGTGACTACGTTCTGAGTGCGGAACGCACTATCTACGCGGTTTTCTTTTTACTAGTACTCGCATCTCTCGGTGTAGTGAGTGCTTTCTTGGGCGACAAGTTTGAGTACTGGTACGTTGCGTCGTACTCAAATCGAGAGATGGAAATTTTCTATAAGATCACTGGGCTATGGGCTGGGCAGCGCGGCTCATTGCTCTTCTGGGCAGTAATCCTAGCGTTCTTCTCGACTCTCTGTGTTTTCCTTAACAGGAAAAAGAATCGAGAATTCATGCCATACGTCGCTGGCGTTTTACAGACGATCCTGACGTTTTTCCTCATTGTATTGCTTTTCGCGGACGTCAATCCGTTCGAGCAGTTGGCATTCACCCCTGCAAACGGTCAAGGGCTTAACCCCCAGCTCCAGAACTACTGGATGACGATTCATCCACCCACGCTCTATCTCGGCTTCACGGCGTTCACGATCCCATTTGCATTTGCAGTCGCTGCATTACTTAATGGTCGCCTGGATGCCCGGTGGATTGAACTCACTCACAGATGGATTCTCCTCTCGTGGCTTTTTCTCGCAGTTGGGATCATCTTCGGCATGCGCTGGGCCTACGAAGAGCTCGGATGGGGCGGATACTGGTTTTGGGATCCGGTTGAGAACGCTTCACTTCTACCCTGGCTGACAGCGACAGCGTTTCTCCACTCTATACAGATTCAGGAAAAGCGTGGAATGCTGAAGGTTTGGAATATGTCACTGGTACTCCTGACATTCCTCCTCACGATTTTCGCTACTTTCTTAACTAGATCAGGCCTTATCGAGTCGGTTCACTCTTTCGCTCAAGAACTCAAGATCGCCTACATTTTCCTGAGCTTTATGGGTATTGTACTCTTGGCGTGTATCCTGTTGATCATCTACCGCCTACCCAAGCTTCAGAGTGAGAATAGCATGCAGTCGTTTCTCTCTCGTGAGTCCGCTTTTCTATTCAACAACCTAATGCTGCTGGGTTTTGCTTTCGCTGTCTTCTGGGGCACGATCTTCCCGCTCGTCGCCGAGGGCGTGACTGGGGAGAAGATAAGTGTGGGCCCACCATTTTTCGAGAAAGTCAATTTCCCAATTGGGCTAGTACTTCTCGCGTTAGCGGGTATTGGGCCCGTGATAGCTTGGCGTCGTGCAACAAAGCGGAATCTCCAGAAGAATTTCCAGATCCCGATCGGCGTAGGGCTGTTAGTTGCTGTATTCCTCTGGATGGCGGGAGCACGCCATGGGTTAGCGCTCGTGACTTGGAGCGTCTGTGCCTTCGTTCTAACGGTTATTGCGACGGAGTTTTGGAAGGGAACGCAAGCCCGAGCACACATTGAAGGGGAAGGCTACGCGGTTGCGCTTTTTCACCTAGTGACAAGAAACCGGCGACGGTGGGGGGGCTATATCGTCCATGTAGGGATCGTGATGATCTACTTTGCCTTCGCAGGCGCCGCGTACAATGTAGACGAGCGCCAGCATATGTTGCCGGGGGACCAAGTCGATATCACTTCCCCTTTCGGCCATACCTACACGCTTACTTATGAGGGCCTTTCTGTCTCTTTGGGTAGGGGTCAACGCAACCTCCTATGGCAAGCGATCGCTACGGTGTCTGTAGAGCAAGACGGTGTTGCAAAGGGCATACTTACGACTGAGAAGCGCCAATACGTAACAAGCGATCAACTCATGACTGAGGTTGGGATCCGCTCGACAGTAAGGGAGGACCTCTACCTGATCCTGTCGGCAATGGATGATGTGGATGGGGCGCTCTCAGCCAACTCCGCTGCGCAGGGTATCGACTTGCAGGTTCTAGTTAAGCCGTTTGTGGCATGGATCTGGTTTGGTGGAGTGATTCTCGCCTTGGGTACTGTGATCGCACTTTGGCCAAGTGTAGACCGACGTAGGAGAAGTACCCGCCCAGAGCTAGAAGCTGTAACAACAGATGCCCCTGCGATGGCGGGAGCAGCGAGGTAATCCGTTGACTGGTACGGTGTTACCCAACTCCCTATGAGTATGGTGTTCTTGGGAGGAGCTCTGGTTGCGGCCGCAGTCACACTTTTCATTCTTCAGCCTATCCTGAGTGGACTGCATGCTTCTCTCGTTAGGGCCGAAGACGAACTGACTGATACCGAGGCCCGTAAGAGAGTCACGCTACTTGCACTCCGTGATGTAGAGTATGACTTCCTCGCTGGTAAATTGGACGAAGAGGATTACCTCTCGTTGAAAGCTGACTTCACGGCTGAAGCTCTCGCGGCGCTTGAAGCTGATGCAGCTGGTAGTAAGCCACATTTTCTTGATGACGATGTCGAAGCTGAAATAACTAAAATCCGTGCTGCACTCCGCTCAGGACTGATGTGTAGATCCTGTGGTTTTGGTAATGACGATGGAAGCCACTTTTGTTCCGAATGTGGCCAGGAACTCAAGATTGGGGCGGTTGGCTGACCTCCGTGTCCGTTCCTGTCCACCGAGAAGCTGACGAGAAGGCTCCACCCGTTCTCCAAGCTCAGGGCTTAGTGCGCGAATACGGGTCTGTTATTGCGGTTGATGAGATAGATTTATCACTGGCAAGGGGTGAGTTCCTCACCATCTTTGGCCCAAATGGTGCCGGTAAAACATCCTTGTTGGCGCTTCTAGCAGGGGCTCTTAGGCCCAGCCGTGGCCAAGTATGGCTTCGAGGTGAGCCACTCGACTTCGGAGAGGTCGAGTGGCGCCGTAGAATCGGCGTTCTCTCCCACCAAGGCTTCCTGTACGGTCATCTCAGTGCCGAGGAAAACCTCCGGTTCTATGGGCAACTTTTTGGCCTCTCAGATGTGGACAATGTGGTAAGAGACAAGCTTCAGCATCTGGGGCTCCAAGAACGTGCCGCATCACTGGTCCGTGATTTATCCCATGGTATGAGACAACGACTCGCACTTGCCCGCGCGCTCCTCCATGATCCTGATATTGTCCTGCTTGATGAACCCTACACTGGGCTTGATCCATCGGCAGCCTTGGTGCTCCAAGGTGTACTCTCAGATCTTAGAGATGGTCGACGGACTGTCGTAATGGTCACACATAACTTGAGTGAGGGTGTGGCGTTGGCAACAACTGTCGCCATCATGAACCGTGGTCGCTTTGTGTGGCAGGGAAAGCGCGCTGAACTTGAGGGTGACTTCGGTCAGTTCTACCACAGTGTGATAGAGGGACACGGATGAGGAATTACCTCAGACAGATTGGGACAATCCTCTGGAAGGACCTGCTTGTAGAGTTCCGTACCCGAGAGCGCCTTATCACAATGGGTGCTTTCGTAGTATTGGTGGCAATCCTCTTCAATTATGCGATTGACTGGGTCCGTGTGTCCCCTGAAGATATTGCTTCAGGCCTTGTCTGGATGACGATCATGTTCGCTGGCCTACTTGGAGTCGGCCGCACCTTTCACCTAGAGGCTGAAGATGGCGCTTTCCAGGGAATATTACTGAGTCCGGTACCGAAGGATGCGATCTTTCTCGCGAAGGCTTTAGCTAACTTTGTGTTCCTTTATATCGTGGCTTTGCTGGTCGTTGCGGTCTTTATGTTCTTTTTCGGACTTGAAGTCAGTCGCAATTTTGGAATGCTTGCGATCGTGATCGGCCTAGGTGTACTGGCTTTTGTTGCTCTTGGCACCTTGTTTACTGCTGTATCAACGGGGACCCGCATGGGAGATACACTTCTTCCGGTCCTCATTTTTCCATTACTTGCGCCCGTGGTAATTTACGGTACTGGTGCTACCAGCCAGTTCCTCGCCGGCAGGCCGTTAACCGAGGCTGAGGGTAGTATAAAGATGCTTGCAGCGATCGCTTTAATGGCCTTTTTCCTGGGCTCTTTGCTCTTCCGCTTTGTGGTGGAGGATTAATGTCAAGTAAGAAAATCCTACTTGCTGGAACCGTACTGGCTATGATAGGGCTGGTATGGCTTGGGGCGGTCTATTGGATGTCTTTCTTTTGGGTGTCAACTGAAGTCACCCAAGGGATCGCTCAGAGGATTATGTACGTCCATGTTCCGGCTGCATGGACATCCTTCCTGGCATTCGGCTTGGCTGCACTTTTCAGTGCGGTGTACCTCTGGCTTCGTGATGAGCGGCTTGACCGTGCTGCCGTTTCTGCGGCTGAAGGAGGGATGGTTTTTGCAACGATCATGCTTACCACTGGGCCTCTATGGGGAAAGATCGCTTGGGGTACTTACTGGACTTGGGAGCCGCGGCTTACGCTCACGCTGCTGCTGTGGTTCATTTTCCTAGGGTACTTTTTGGTCAGGAGTTCGACCGAAAATCCAGAGAGGGGCAAACGCCACGCTGCGGTGGTGGCGATCGTTGGTGCTCTCGATATCCCCTTCATTCACCTCAGCGTTATCTGGTTTCGATCATTACACCCGGAGCCTGTGGTAATTAAGGCAGAAGGCCCGACTCTCCCCGGTGACATGCTCACCACACTTTTGATGAGCTTCGGAGCTTTCACTGTCCTTTTCTTAGGGCTATTCCTTCTCCGCTATTCGCTCGAGAATCTTCGGTCTGAACTCGATACTCGCTCCCGTCATGCATCAGTGTAATTACTATGAATCGTAACCAAATTCTTTGCAGTCTGGTCACGGGAATTTCATTCCTGATTGGTACCATCACACTCTCTGCCCAGGAGATCTCAGAGCTTCCCGGCGCACAGCTTGCGACCCAGGGCCTTGGTCGCCCCTACTGGCATGTTTTCATTGCGTATGCGATTGCGATCGGAATAGTCTTTTTTTGGGTTGTTTCTATTGGCCGGCGCCTCTCGCAGATCGAGAAGAAGATCGGCAACTGAAAAAGCTTGAATTTGCTGTGACTTTATCCGGCCTAGTGGTGAGGAGTGATGAAGTCGGAAAGCGATTCTTCATCATTTTGACTAACCGTAATGATGACAGTTCATACACCCTGATTCTAAGAGTTTCCTAAAACCTTTGCATATCCTCTGATGAATACCTCATGGGGGTGGATTTATTGCTTGCTATCAGCAATGTCCCTTTGGCCATTGTGCTCAGCTGTACTGCTGACGGCCCAGACTACAACGATGCCTAGCACACAACGGTATGGATCTGGACTCATAAATATCCCGGTTGCTAGCGTTCTCCCACACATGATGATTACAGGGACTTACTCAGGATTCTTCATGGATCTCGGTCGCACGATTGAGATTGATATGAGCGGTAATGAGGCTGGGTTTGGTGCGCCCATCAAGAATTTCTTTTCTGATGCTTCTTTCACTTTGGGCCTATTTGATCGTTTAGAGATTGGTGCGACCCTGCAGTCCTTCAATGAGCCGGATTCAGGTGGAAATATGTGGGGAGTCTTTGGCCGGGCGCAGTTACTAAGACCACAGAGTCAGGGATTGGGATTGGCGTTTGGGGGCAGGTACGTGACCGCGCCGAATTTTGAAGATGGAATCGCATATCAGCCCACGAGACTGGGGATACCCGACAAGCGGTTCCGTAACTCTTACGTGGGCCTTGAAGACGTGAATACTAAACTAAGCCTATATGGTGTTGCGACTGTCCATATCCAAGGTTTCGATCAGGGCGCCCTCCCGGAGCACGATATTACATTTACGGGTGGTTATGGCTCAGGAATGTTCAAGGATGGAGATGAACTCGAGTTCTACCGCTCTATAGACTCAGAGGGTTGGTTCTTCGGCTCAGCGGTCCATGTTGGGATTGGGAATAGCTCGATATTGACTATGATGAGTGAATACGACGGGTTCGATGTCAATTTAGGAACCCAGTTCGATGTGGCAGGAATCCGGATCGGGGCTCAGTACCTTGCGCTGAACTACTCTGAACCGTCGGGAGGTCATCACTCGGAGTATTGGAAACCGAAACTCGCCGTTTTAGGCTCGGTAGCCATAGGAGTCAGAGGCAAGCTCGTTCTTTCCCGCCCATCTCTTATGGAAAGGTTTGCACCAGACACGGTGGTGCTTCCCGCCCCACCACCGGATACGGTCCGTATTGAAGTCGCTACTCTGCCTCCTGGAGGTGAGGGGTCGTTGGTGAACCTTTGCCTATCCACAGGTGAAACTGTGCAGGTTCGTTTGACCCCTGAGGGTGACACGCTGATTGGTCCCGACAGGATCCCAATGCGCACTCTCCAGCCAGTCCTTGATTTCTCTGGAACCTACGCTGGAACTGCTCAATGGTTTGTTAGCGGTGATCCAATCTCTTTTGAGGGTCGGATGTATGAGAAAATGGTAGGTCAGGGTCCAGTGGACTGCGAGCAGATTATGCGAGTGGGGCAGCACCTAGGAGTCGGGCTTTTCACGCCGAGAAACGCGGATCGGCCGTTTGAGATTTTTTACGTGGCAGTCAGGCCAGGGATATGGCAGACATATTTTTATCGTCAGGAAAAACTGATGAGTAACTAGACTGTGATTTGGATATGTTCTCAGGAGGGTCATTTACTACTTCAGAGCCCTCCCAAAGAAATTCTATACAATCGTCGAGAACGACGAGGACTCGATTTGTACCATGGTATTCGAATGTTTTTCTGGTCGCTCCTTCTTCGGGTCAGCAGCCTAGGTCAACAGGGAGACTTTCGCTTTATGTTCGGGTATTATACTTTGGGTGTCGAACCCCTCGGAAGCGGGGTCTCACGAAGACGGAGAAGACATGGCCACGGCTCAAATGACTGACCAAGATCTGAAAAAGAAGACGGCCCAGAACCAGAAGGCTTTAGACACTGCGATTACACAGATTGAGCGCTCTTATGGTAAGGGCGCGATCATGCGAATGGGAGAAGATGCATTTTCAAGTAGTATCGAGGCGATCCCTACTGGTGCGATCAATTTGGATGCTGCCATCGGCATAGGGGGGATTCCGCGAGGACGAATCAGTGAGATCTATGGTCCGGAATCCTCAGGCAAGACAACGCTCTGTCTTCAAGTGATCGCGAATGCTCAACGCCTTGGTGGTATAGCGGCTTTTATAGACGCCGAGCATGCCCTGGATGTCGGATATGCCCGCAAGCTTGGTGTAGATGTAGATAACCTCCTGGTCTCACAGCCGGACACCGGAGAGCAAGGACTTGAGATCGCAGAAGTACTTATTCGTAGCAATGCAATTGATGTCGTAGTTATTGACTCCGTAGCAGCGCTCGTTCCAAGAGCAGAGATTGAGGGTGAGATGGGCGACACCCATGTTGGACTTCAGGCAAGACTTATGAGCCAAGCACTCCGAAAGCTCACAGGTGCTGTAAGTCGCTCTAATACTTCGGTGATTTTTACGAACCAGATACGTATTAAGGTCGGAGTCATGTTTGGTAGTCCAGAGACGACTTCAGGAGGGCGAGCACTCAAGT
The DNA here is from genome assembly GCA_002313925.1 of Gemmatimonadales bacterium UBA1120. Taxonomy (GTDB): domain Bacteria; phylum Gemmatimonadota; class Gemmatimonadetes; order Longimicrobiales; family Gaopeijiaceae; genus UBA1142. The sequence goes on along the minus strand of DCAZ01000081.1, from coordinate 29,499 downwards.
TTTATGCCTCGCTCAGGCTCGATATACGCCGCATTGGTGCAATCAAGGACGGACAGGATGTGATCGGTAACCGAACCCGGGTAAAGGTTGTGAAGAACAAATGTGCTCCTCCGTTCAGGCAAGCTGAATTCGACATCCACTACAACGAAGGGGTCAGCCATACCGCGCTACTCATCGATCTCGGAGTCGACCACGAAATCGTTGAAAAATCAGGTTCATGGTTCTCCTACGGGGATCTGCGCATGGGGCAGGGAAAGGAAAATTCTAAGATTTTCCTAGTGGAGAATCCGGATATCGCCGAAGAGATTGAATTGCGTTTACGTACTGCTTTAGGACTGGATCCCGCGAATCAAGAAGAACTTGAAGACGCTGATGACCTTGTCTCGGAAATGCTGGAAGGGGAAGTTATCGGCTGACGTTCTTAGGAGTTGAAACGAATGTAAGCGTTTAGCTTTCGGTCCTTCCACTCCCTTGATTTCAAAACTAGCGGGTACTCCTTACACACCGCGTCACCCGTTATCGTTAGGAGTCCGGCTTCATAAATGCAGCTTTCCCTTAATGTGACTCCATGACGACCGCCGAGATCCGGGAGCAATTTCTCTCGTTCTTCGAGGAACGAGGGCACTCCCGAAGACACAGTTCTTCGCTTGTGCCAGAGGATGATCCCACACTGCTATTCACTAATGCCGGCATGGTTCAGTTCAAGCGCGTATTCTTGGGTCAAGAAGAGGTATCATTCAGACGGGCAGTGACATCCCAGAAGTGTGTTCGTGCCGGTGGTAAGCACAATGACCTTGAGGAGGTGGGGCGCACTACTCGGCATCTCACATTCTTCGAGATGCTCGGGAATTTCTCTTTTGGGGACTACTTCAAGAAAGACGCGATCCGTTTTGCTTGGGATCTTTTGACAGGAGTTTATGGCCTTGAGGCCGAACGCTTCTATGCAACTGTCCATCATACGGATGATCAAGCGGCAAACCTGTGGACAACGGAGGTGGGACTTCCAGCGGAACGGGTACATCGTTTGGGTGACAAGGATAATTTCTGGCAGATGGCTGATACGGGACCGTGTGGCCCCTGTTCAGAGTTGCACTACGACCTAAGAGAAGACCGGACTTCTGTGACGAACACGGAGGAGTTTGTCGAGTTGAACGATTCTGGTCAGATCAGCGAGTTATGGAATCTTGTTTTCATGCAGTACAATCGAGCTGAAGATGGCAGCCTCACCGAACTCCCGGCCGCATCTGTCGACACAGGGTTGGGACTGGAGCGGCTTGCTTCGGTACTTCAGGGTGTGGGCTCTGTTTACCATACTGACCTTTTCCGCCCAATGCTTGATCGTGTGGGTGAACTGGTGGGAAGAGCTTACGACGCTGAAGCCGACGACGCGGTTAGCTATAGGGTTCTTGCGGACCACTCCCGTGCAGTCGCATTTCTTCTTTGCGATGGTGTCTTCCCGGGGAATGAAGGTCGTGGGTATGTGCTGCGTCGTATCCTAAGGAGGGCGATGCGCCACGCTTGGCTCCTTGGACAACGAGAGCCAACACTCACCGGTGTAGTCGCTGCGGTCGTTGATAGTATGGGCGACACTTTCCCTGATCTGATCCATCAACGAGATCATCTACTTAAAACAACTCAAGCGGAGGAAGAGCGCTTTCTTTTGACCATTGAAGGTGGCATGACCCGACTTGACGAACTCATATCGGAGGGGGGAGGGACAATAGCTGGACATGACGCCTTTAGGCTTTACGACACTTTTGGTTTCCCGATCGATTTGACTGAAATCATTGCTGAAGAAAGAGAGTATGACGTTGATAAAGTCGGATTCGAAGAGGAGCTAGCTAAACAGCGAGCCAGGTCACGCGCAGATCGCGAAGAGGCCAAAGAGGTCTTCAGGGCGGGTGATATCACAGATGGTTGGACTCAAATCTCCGGCGAAGTGCAGACATTTGTCGGTTACGAACGACTCCATATAAAAACTGAGGTTCTTGCGTATCGTGTTAAGGATGACATAGTCGGCCTCATACTGCGTGAAACCCCTTTCTATCTTGAAAGTGGTGGACAGGTATCAGATGTCGGGGTTGTTTCTGGTGATGTCTGGAAGCTAGTTGTCCGAGAGGTAGCTGATGTAATGGGACAAACCGCAGTATTTGGTTCAATGGAGGGTGTATTCCCTGCCGGAGGGGAGAAGCTTCTAGTTGAAGCTCAGGTTACCGATCACGTTCGGCGAGATACTGTTCGAAACCATACCGCGACTCATCTCCTGCACTCGGCTTTACGAGAAGTGCTGGGCGACCATGTGGTACAGCGCGGCTCCCTGGTCACTCCTGATCGGCTCCGCTTCGATTTTGCACACACGGGTCCGTTGGATACCGATGAACTCGAGCAGGTGGAATTGATCATCAATGAGGGCATCTGGGCCAATCATCCGGTTGAAATTGACCACCGCTCCTATGCAGCCGCTGTTGAAGACGGAGCGATGGCTCTTTTTGGAGAAAAGTATCCTGCCGAGGTTCGAGTTGTGAGCATAGCTGGTGTCAGTATGGAACTTTGTGGGGGTACACATGCGAGCCAAACTTCTGAGATTGGCCTATTCAGGTTCGTTAGTCAGTCAGGAGTTTCGGCAGGAGTAAGGCGCGTTGAGGGACTTACTGGACGAGAAGCGTTTACTTACCTAAAGGGACGTGAGACCGCCCTGAAGGAGGTCTCAGCGATCCTGAAAACACGACCGGACGGGGCAAAGCATCGAGCAGAGCAACTTCTGTCCGATACTGCTGAACTTGAGAGCCTCCTCGATCAAGTAAGATCGGAAGGAGGAAGTACCGAAACGGATGTCACTTCTGATGTGATCGATCTAGGAGGAGGCGACAGTACACACTATCGGGGTGTCCGTATTCGCGCTCGGAATGCGGATGATGCACGAAAGTGGGGTGACCGATTTCTTGA
>DCAZ01000081.1:0-26171 GCA_002313925.1 Gemmatimonadales bacterium UBA1120 | reverse complement strand
TTTGCGTTTGTGAGTGAGGATCTGATCTCAAGAGGTGTGCGTGCAGATGCATTGATTCGGGAAGTGTCCGCGTTTGTAGGAGGAAGAGGTGGAGGTAAATCCCATATCGCTCAAGCTGGCGTGGAAGACACCACGAAGATTGATGAAGCGCTAGAGTCTGGTGCTAATACCGTGAAGGATTTTCTCCGAGAGGCTGAGGGGTGAGTGACCTAAAGGCATGGATTAGCGAACGACGCCCAGCATCCCCGGTAGAATTGGGACCTTGGATTGATGCGTTGGGAGTCACTGCCGTGTCTGTGTTTGGCCTCACGAACATTGCCTGTGATGCTCTAGAGCAAGCGCGATTGTCTCCAGGGCGCGTGCGGAACAGTGCCTTTCAACTTCTTACCGCAGATGCGTTGATCACCTATGCCTGTGAGTTAGCACTTGATGGGGAAGACCCTGACTTAGTCTTGGGAGTGATCATGCAGCATTCCGGTGCTAGTTCTTAATGGTCAATATCAGATCGTGTTAATCAAAGGTCCGATACTACTATGCTATAGCTTTTCATATAGAAGTGAGCCAACTGATTAGTGAGAGACCCTAAGATGCTAATTGATCTCACAGGTAAGAATGCCCTGGTAACTGGTGGATCGCGGGGAGTAGGCCGAGCGACAGCGCTCCTGTTGGCTAGGGCTGGAGCTAGTATAGGTATCGGATATCACAGCCGTTCGGAGGAAGCACAAAAGACATTGGATGCACTTCACGAAATTGGTGTCCCTGCATGGGCAGAAATGGGTGATCTTTCTGATCCTGGGGATGTAGAAATCTTGTTCAAACGAGTAGATACGGAATTCGATGGCTTAGACATCTTTGTTGGGAACCATGGGGTCTGGACAAACAAAGAAGCGAGTATCGCGGAAATGTCTAACGAACAATGGCAGAAGACGTTGGGGGCTAATCTACACTCTGTATTCTACACCTGTCGTGCGGCTGCCCACCGTCTTCGAGATCACGGGCGATTGGTTCTTGTCGGAAGTACAGCTGGCCAACGTGGTGAAGCATTCCATGCCGACTATGCTTCAACCAAAGGAGCGATGATGTCTTTTGTCAAAAGCTTCTGTATTGAGCTCGCCTCGCGAGATATTACAGTGAATTGCGTGGCACCAGGTTGGATTGACACCGAGATGTCGTCATCAGCCTTCGAGGGGGCGGGGCGGGAGCTGATCTCTCGATCGATTCCACTAGGTAGGATTGCGACAGCTGAAGATGTGGCTGGCCCGATCCTATTTCTTTGTTCAGAGCTTGCACGTCATATCACCGGAGAAGTTCTGAACGTAAACGGAGGTGCTGTCCTGGTGGGATGAGCACGGTCCAACTTTCGCCCCCTCCAGCAGTCCACTGGATTACTGATACGCTTCAAAAGGCGGGTCACGATACATGGGCGGTAGGAGGAGCAGTCAGGGATATTCTGTCGGGTCACTATGCGGGTGACTGGGACCTCACCACACAGGCCCGGCCTCGGCAAATAGAACAGCTGTTTAAGAGAACTGTTCCGATAGGGATCGAACACGGCACTGTGGGAGTGCTCGCTAGGGATGGGACTTTATTTGAGGTTACGACTTTTCGTAAGGATATCGAAACTGATGGAAGACATGCCGTAGTAACCTTCGCTGACACAATAGAGGAAGACCTAGCACGGCGAGATTTCACGATAAACGCCCTCGCGTGGCATCCCATCGAGCAGAAACTTCTCGATCCCTTTGGCGGGCTCAAAGATCTTGAGGCAGGCGTTCTCAAGACTGTCGGTGTTCCTGAGAAAAGATTTGCGGAAGACTATCTCAGAATTCTTCGGGCCTTTCGATTCGCAGGGCGCTTTGACCTCAAAATTGACGAGGCTTCATGGAAAGCACTCTGTGATGGGACAGAACACTTGAGAGGTCTCTCGTGCGAGCGGGTTCGGGACGAACTTCTGAAGGCTTTGGATCAGCATCGTATTCCCTCAAGAACCCTGAGTCTTTACGCGAAAGCAGGAGCCTTGGGCGTACTTTACCCTGAACTTGACGAACTTCGGACGGCAGATCATTCAATCGCCTTGAATCGATGGGAGTTTACGCTTGCATCTATAGATGAACTGCCTCCGGGCAACGCCTTTCTAAGGCTGGCCCAGTTCTTTCATTTGCTTGATCCTAAAAAGGTCGTCGGAATCCTTGTTCGACTTCGGTTTTCAAATGCTCAGACTGATGAAACATCTCAGCAGGCCTCAGCTAGTCCTCTTCCGGGGTTAGATGCGGATGATGAAGCCATACGCCGCTGGCTCAGTTCAAATAGCCCAGAGCGGCTTAATGCCCTGGCTCGTCTAGAACTGGCACGAGCAAGGGCTCATCCTTCTGTAATAAAGACGCCATCTGAGGTTGTAGACTCATGGCGCCGTGCTCGCCTTATACGTGCGACTGGTGTGCCGTTGAGCATCTCCGATCTAGCCATTGGTGGCAATGACCTAATTCGCATCGGGCTACGCCCAGGTCCAAATTTTGCTCGAATACTTGAAGACCTACTAGACTTCGTTCTCACAGACCCAACCCAGAATGAACGAGGGGTTCTCAAGGCCCATGTTGAGGCCAAGTTGGGTGCTTATGAGGAATGAACTCTCACCGGTCTTTCATACGAGTAGATTCACATTATTCAAACACGGTGCTTTCTAACTATTCATGACTGAGCAGCACATCCCACGAACACAGATATCCGGAGGGTAGTGGGATACCGACTCAGCTCATCGACATGCGCACGCCTGTGGACAGGGCAATACTGGTTGGGGCACCACCCCGTCAAGCCGTCGATCCTGCTCTAATAGAAGATCATCTAGAGGAACTCGCACATTTAACAGACACGGCTGGAGGCGAGGTCGTAGGATACTTAACTCAACGTATCACTAAGCCTAATCCGAGAGTGTACCTGGGTGAGGGTAAGGCAGTAGAACTCAAAGAACTTGTCTCTGATCAAAAAGGGGACTTGGTAATCTTTGATGAGGAACTCACACCCGCTCAGGGGAAAAACCTCGAAGAGCTTCTCGGTGTCCGCGTTATGGATCGCTCTGAATTGATCCTAGATATTTTCGCTACGCGTGCGCGTTCGAGTGAGGCTCGAATGCAGGTTGAGTTAGCACAACTAGAGTATCTCCTTCCTCGACTTCGACGGATGTGGATACACCTCTCGCGCATTCGGGGTGGCATTGGACTCAGGGGTCCCGGGGAGACTCAGCTTGAGACCGATCGCCGACTTATACGGAAGCGTATCGCTATCCTAAGATCAAAGCTTCGCCAGGTTGCGAAGGCTCGAGAGGTTCAACGTCAGCAGAGAGAAGGAACTTTCCAGGCAGTGTTGGTGGGCTATACAAACGCTGGCAAATCTTCCCTTCTAAGCTCCTTGTCGGGTTCGGACCTCTTTATAGAAGATCGTCTTTTTGCGACACTTGATTCGGCAACCCGTAGCGTCGATCTGGGCCAGGGCTACCAGGCGCTAATCACGGACACGGTGGGTTTCATCCGAAAACTCCCACATCATCTGGTGGCCTCATTTCATTCTACACTGGAAGAAGTGAAAGAAGCCAATGTTCTACTGCATGTAATTGATGCTTCTAGGCAGGATTGGGAGGATCAGCATGATGTGGTGATGGGTGTACTGTCTGAACTTGGCCTAGCGGACGCCAGTAAGGTTCTCGTTTTCAACAAGGTTGATCTTATCACTCATGCGGAAGAAGAAATGCTTCGTCGACGGATTCGAGCCATCGAACCTACTCCCGCGGTTTTTGTATCTGCCAAAGACAAGAGCACATTGCTAGCACTTAGGGAGACACTTGGTGCTCGGGTTCGGGCCAAGTTGGTCGAGGTCGTGGCTCACATCCCGGTGTCTAATGGACGGATGATCTCAAAAATTTATCAAGAAGCCGAGATTCTTAATCGAGTGGATGAGAACATGACGGTTTCGATTACGGCACGGGTCTCGCCCGCATTTCTCGGAAGACTCAAGGGATGTCCGGACATCCGTGTTGAATAGATTACTAACTATGTGATTTTAAGTAGGAGATTTTAGGTATCCTATAGAAAAGAGACTTAGTAAAGTAATACGTATGGTCTTCGGATACGGACCTGTCACAGAGGGGCTAAATGTGAGGCTTCGATTGGAAAAATGCGCTTCTATCTGAACATAGACCACGTGGCTACTGTGCGGCAGGCACGGCGTACTGATGAACCGGATCCCGTAAGGGCAGCTGTGCTCGCTGAACTTGCCGGTGTGGACGGGATCACAGTCCATCTACGTGAAGACCGACGACATATCCAGGACCGAGATCTCCGACTTTTGATGCAAATTGTTCGGACAGGAGTAAATCTCGAGCTTGCTGTCGCTTCTGATATCCTCGAGATCGCACACGAACTCAGACCCATGCAAGTGACCCTTGTACCTGAAAACCGAGAGGAGGTGACTACCGAAGGCGGTCTAGACCTTTCTAGAGATTCGAAACGAGCGGAGATCGGTGGGGCGATACGTAGTTTGGGAGAGAGTGGAATAAGGACTGTGCTATTCGTCGATCCGGACGAGGAATCAATACGATGTTCCGCTGAGTTAGGAGCCGACGCTGTTGAACTGCACACTGGTGAATACGCCAACTCTTGGAGGGCGAAGCCAGAGGAAGAGCAGATTGAAAGATTGGGTCATGCGGCTACCCTTGCCCAGGATCTTGCACTCGCAGTTCATGCTGGACACGGGCTTACCTACGAGAACGTAAGCCGGGTTGCAGAGATACAAGAGATTGAGGAGTTGAATATCGGACACAGTGTCATCGCCCGTGCGGTATTGGTTGGGATGGAAAACGCTGTGCGTGAGATGAGCAAGATTTTGAGGCGGGCGCGGTCAAAGGCATGAAGAGACGCTGGGGCATAGCCCTTACAGGTGCCCTAGTCACTGTTCTGCTTCTTTGGTGGGTACTCCGAGGCGAATCGTTAACGGACATCGTCGCCAACATCGCCGAGGCTGATCTCTGGCTTCTAAGTGCCGCTATTGGTGTTGGAACTTTTGGTTACTTCATCCGGGCACTTCGGTGGAAGATCCTCTTGACACCCGTGAAAGCGGATACAGGACTCCGATCGAGGTTTGCGAGTGTTTCAATCGCATTCATGGCGAATAATCTTCTGCCAGCGCGAGTCGGAGATCTTGCCAGGGCGTATACCTTCAGCCGTCTAGAACCGGTCTCTGCTAGTGCGGCGTTCGGGTCACTCGTTGTTGAACGGTTCATGGATGGTGTGGTTCTCTTGCTATTTCTGATCATTCCCGTGTATACCTCTGGGTTCCCTTCGATCGAGGCGCTTTCGGAAGGTTGGGGGGCGGGCCTTCTCAGGTTGGCTGTACTGATAGTGATAGTAGTGACATCAGTGCTCTGTTTGATCGCAGTAGCTCCACGCTTGGTGATTAACATTGCTGGGTGGTGTGGTCAGTTACTAAGCCCGGAAATCGGAGTGGCTTCAGTCGAGATCCTCGAGTCATTTATCAGCTCGATTAAGATCATGAGGGATGTGAGACTCTTGCTGCTCGGTTTTACTTGGACACTAGTCTTCTGGACCTGGCATGCTCTCTCTTTTTGGTTGGGTATGCTGGCATTTGGAATCGACACTGGTTTTGTCTCAGCGATCTTCACTGCAGGGGTAGTCGCTTTTGCAGTTGCTCTTCCTGCTGCTCCGGGATTTTTTGGTACCTTTCACGCGGGTTCAGATTTTGCTATCGGCACAGTTTACGGTGTAGACAGTGCCGACTCTCTAGCATTCGCTTTCGGATATCACTTTGGAGGTTGGGTCCCGATCACAATCATTGGTCTGTATTACACTTGGGCACTTGGTCTCTCACTTGGTCAGGCCAGGTCCTCGAATTCAGACACAAGCGGAGATGAGGACTTCACGGAGGAGCATTGAATCAAACAGTATCCCTTTCTGCTCCTGCGAAGGTGAATCTGTTCTTGAGGGTTCTGCGCCGTCGCTCGGATGGGTTCCATGAACTTGAGACCCTCTTTCAGGCCATTGATTACTGCGACGACGTATTCGTTGAATTAAATGACCTTGGACAAGTCAGCCTTGAAGTTACAGGTCTGGAAGTAGGGCCGGTAAAGGATAATCTCGCGTACCGTGCGGCCTCTGCTTATCGAGAGGCAGCTGGTTTGCAAGAGGGAATCCATGTGCGACTAACAAAACACATTCCTGCTGGAGCTGGCCTAGGGGGTGGATCGTCTGATGCTGCGGCCGTGCTTCGTGGGCTGGACTACCTTACCGGGGGTCTACTGGATACCGAGGCTTTGAAGAAAATCGCATCTAACATAGGGTCAGACGTCTCATTTTTCTTGTGCCGCAGTACTACAGCACTGGCCCATGGAAGAGGAGAGATACTCGAGCCCATTAAGCCCCTCCCGGAAGAAACTCTACTCCTAATGCTCCCGCCCGTGCATGTGTCAACACGCAATGCTTATGAGCTGCTTGGCAGGTCTTCGGATGATAATGGGCATCACACTGGCCTAAGTCTCATTAGAGAGAGAAGGGACTGGGATACGATCATTTCATCAGCGCACAATGATTTTGAGGTCACGACTGCTGATTTGTACCCTGAAGTCCGATGTTCGCTTGGTGCCCTGAGGGAGAAGGGTTACTCGCTCGTTCTGCTTTCCGGGAGTGGCGCTGCTTGCTTTGCTATCGCCAGGAATGACGGTGACGTTGAATCCGATGCACGCGACCTTACGGAAGAGCTTGGTTGGCCTTGTCTGGTAACACGGACGTTGGAGAGTTTTCCACTGGTCACACCGATGTCCGCGAAGCCTTGAACCTAAGGCCTAGCTTTCGATAGGATGATTATGTTGGCCCGTGGTCTAATGGCAGGACACCGGTCTTTGGAACCGGCGGTGGTGGTTCGAATCCACCCGGGCCAATTGCAATACTTTTAGCCGCAGTAAAACGAACCGGGATATTAGTGAAGTCGAGGAAATATCTGTCTGCCAGGGGACTCGGCACGCTTCTGTTGATTTGTGCCACCTCCCCTCAGACCAACATGGCGCAGATCGTATCCGGTGAAATTGATACTGTAGCTGTTGTTATTGATTCATCGGAATCGCAGGGGATCGCCCGGGCAACCCAAGCTCGTTTTGAGCGGCGAAGGATTCGGTACTTTCCTCTCATACTTGGATGGGCCAATGGCGCTTGTGATGAGCGAGTTGGACGTTTCTGCTCTTGGTACGACGAGGGAGATTGGTACCCACGTCCTGAATTAGTCGAAGCTGAAGAACTTAGAGAAGAACTGCTGTTCTTACTGGACTCAATACAGGCGCTTCTTCCGGGTGACGGCTGGTTACTAGGGCAGCGCGTCTGGTACCTCTCTGAAGCTCGGCGTTGGGAAGAAGCACTTGAGGCAGCTCGTTCATGTGGGACTGCCGAGCCGTGGTGGTGTGCAGCTTTGGAAGGATTTTCTTTGCATGGACTGGGAAGATATGTCGAGGCCGATCGAGCGTTTTCGATAGCAATAGACCGAATGGATAATGAGCAATCACTTAGGTGGCGCGTACCACGTTGGGTTATGGATGATGACGGTCAAAATGCGCTAAAGGAGGCAGCAACATCATCTCCCGAAGCCCTAGATAACTTGCTTGAGCGCCTCTGGCTGCTCGCGGATCCGCTCTATCTAGTTGAAGGTAATGATCGAAAGACTTCACACTATGCACGCTGGACTGTTGCAAAGATCCGTGAAGAGGCTAAGAACCCCTACCGAATTAGTTGGGGCAATGATCTTGACGAACTCACGATCCGACACGGTTGGGAACTGGGGTGGGATAGGACTTCTGATGCAGGATCCATGACGGTCGAGCATGTGATTGGTCACAAACATCCGGAGGGAAGGGACTATATGCCTCCTGGTAAAATGCTTAATACCCCAAGTCTTGCAGCGCCGGGAGATCTACGGGCAGATGTCGAACGACCTCGTTCTCTATATGCGCCAGCATATGCACCTGTCCTTCTTCCAATGGAAGGTCAAGTTGCATTCTTCCCCCGAGGTAGCCGAGTAGTTGTAGTGGGAACTCACTTTCTTCCAGATGATACGACTCGGCATGTGGGCCATGACCATCCAATACCCTGGCTTGATCCGGGTACCCAGGACGGAATGTTGGATCGTGCTGGAATCTTTCTAGTGCCACTAGACGGAGCACGGATCAAGAGTGCTCAAGTAATGGGCCATACCGAGGGTGCGCTTTCACTTGAGGTGCCGTCGGGGAGTTATGTGCTTTCGATTGAAACGTGGAATCCGAGGAAGCGCCGTGCCGGGCGCCTAAGGATGGGGTTTGAAAGTCAGCCAGTGCCAGAGGATGTGGCATCGCTTTCTGACATCCTGATGCTGAGGCCTTCTTCTAAAGAGCCTGAAGTGCTTGCGGCAGCGCTTCCACAGGCACTCAAAAAAGCCGAGATTCTAACAGGTCAAACATTTGCTATTGCTTGGGAGGTCTCCGGCCTTGGATTTAGATCGGAAACTTTGCTTTTCGAAGTCTCAGTGAGTCCGATAAATCGGGGAGTGCTCCGCCAGATCGGGGAATTTCTTCGGATCACAAAACCGGCAAGGCCGCTTCGACTCTCCTGGGAGGAGTCTGGACCGCTAAGCCCAGGTCCATTATTCCGGTACCTCAACCTAGATCTGCCAAATCTTAAGGCGGGCAAGTATGAAGTTCGAATGGTTTTGAAGACGGTGGGGCGGGCAGATGCAGTTAGCACCCGAGTCTTTAGTGTCCAAGAACGGTAAGAAAATCTTCTATCTGTTAGTCAGATGTAGGACTAAGGTTAGAAATTCAGTAAACAACGAGCGTTGACCACTGATAGTGGTTTTTCTAACGTTCCTTGCTATCAAGCGATAGCTATCAGGGATTCAGATTCTAGCTCCGGTCACATGGAAGACACTTACAGGCATGGACCTCTTCTTCTGCTTAGCGGACGCGCCAATTTTCCGTTAGCACGTGAGATAGCTGAGAATCTTGGGAAATCGCCAAAAGGAGCGACGATCGAAGATTTCTCGGACGGTGAAATCTTTGTTCGGATAGACCACAATGTTCGTGGGCGGGATGTTTTCATTATCCAACCCACTTCGGCTCCTGCGAGCAATTTCATGGAGTTGTGTCTTCTATTAGACGCTGCAAAACGGGCCTCGGCAGCCCGAGTCACAGCGGTCATTCCGTATTTCGGATACGGTCGTCAGGATAGGAAAGACCAACCTAGGGTCTCGATTGGTGCTAAGCTCGCTGCGAACCTTATTGTAGCGGCCGGAGCTGATCGCGTTATCTCAATTGATTTCCACCAGCACCAGATCCAGGGGTTCTTTGATATTCCCGTTGATCACCTTTACGCAGCACCGGTGGTGACAAAGTACTTCAGAGATCTTGCGCTTGAAGACCTCGTAGTCATAGCTCCTGATGTCGGAGCGGCAAAGATGGCGAGGGGTTTTGCTCGCCGTCTTGGGGCGACCTTTGCGATTATCGATAAACGTAGGCCGAAGGCAAACGTGTCTGAGGTATTAAACATTGTTGGTGATGTCGAGGATCGGACTTGTCTAATCGTTGATGACATGGTTGACACAGCAGGTTCACTGGCTAACGCCGTCGAAGCACTCAGAGACCGCGGTGCTAAGACAGTTTATGCGGCGGCAACCCATCCGATTCTTTCCGGGGAGGCACCTAGTAGGCTTGCCAACTCGGCTCTAGAGCGGATGATCGTGACGAATACGATTGATGTTCCAGAGGAAAAACGCTCTGACAGGCTAGAGATTCTTTCCGTAGCTGACTTGCTCTCTAAGGCAATTCACCACGTGCATTCGAACGAGTCTGTAAGCAAACTCTTTGAGATTCCGAAGGAAAACTGAGGGAAAGGGCCCCAGGATAGCCCTGGGGGCCGATAATCAGGAGAACGAGAATCCAGAATGACTATTACGCTGAAAGCACAGAAACGAGAAGGTACGGGAAAGGGGGTAGCGAGAAAGCTACGTCAGGAGGGCCGGGTCCCAGCTGTCTTGTATGGACGGGAACTGGGCACCATGCATTTATCGCTGGATACACATGAGGCAGAGAACCTTTTTCACTCGATCAGCACTGAGAATACGATTGTGGGCCTCAAGGTTGAGGGGGTGGGCGAGCTTTTCCAAACGTTGGTGCGTGAGATTCAGAGTCATCCGTTCAAGTCTTCGCTTATTCACGTGGACTTCCTCCGCATCCAGGCGGGTGTTGCGGTTGATGTTGAAGTTCCGTTGCGTCTGATTGGAGATCCAATCGGTGTTAAGAATAGCGGTGGTGTGCTTGAGCAGGTATTGAAAGAACTTCCAGTGAAGTGCATCCCATCGAAGATCCCAGAGCTAATCGAGGTCGATGTTTCTGAGCTTGATATTAACGATTCCCTCCATGTGTATGATCTAGAGTTGGAGGAAGGCATCAACATCACCGTTGACGAAGGGCAAACTATTTGTGCGGTGGCGATTCCCAAGGTTGTTGAGGAGGCTGTCGTTGAAGAGGATGAACTGCTTGAGGGTGAGATACCGGACGAGGAAGGCTTGCCAAGTGATACAGCAGTTGAGGAGTCACCCGAAGACTCTGATGGAGATCGCGATTAGGGTCGGTTCATTCACATGTGCGTGAAGATTGTGGTCGGACTAGGGAATCCAGGTCCTAAATACGATGCTACAAGGCATAACGTAGGGTGGTGGGTTGTTGATCGACTTGCCTACGATTGGGGCTTTGGTTCTTTCGAAAAGGAGAATCGGGCTCTCGTCACTGAGGGCGATGTGGGTGATTCGCATGTGCAGCTGGTAAAGCCCACTACATATATGAACCGCAGCGGATTGTCGTTGCTGCGATTGAGTGAGATGGAGTCTTTTCGGATCAGAGAAGACCTCCTGGTAGTCGTGGATGATGCTGCACTTGAAGTGGGACGAGTGAGGTTTCGACCAGAGGGAGGGTCCGGAGGACACAAGGGGCTCAAGTCAGTATCAGGAGTCCTACAGTCCGACGCATACGCTCGGCTCCGAATCGGGGTTGGCTTGAAACCAGAAGGACAAGACTTAGCAGACTGGGTGCTCTCGCGTATGCCCCAGGAGGACGAGGACATTGTAGTAAATCTGCTCCCCGTCATGACGGGCGCAATTGAAGCATGGATTGAGGAGGAGAACGAGGCAGTAATGAACCACTTCAATCAATAACGAGATATAGTTCACAAATCATGGTAACAATAAGAGCGATTCAATGACCGAACTTGTAGCAGTAACTGCATGGGCATGGCTTCTGGGCCTTATCGGCCTGGGTATAGCATTGTTGATCTACCGATATTTGAAAAAGCAGCCGGCTGGATCCGAGACCATGATCGATATAGGTGAACAGATTCACGATGGGGCGATGGCATTCCTCAAACGTGAATACACAGTCCTGGCCGGATTTGTATTGGTGGTGGCGATCCTGCTCGGCCTTGCGATTGGGTGGACGCCTGCAGGAGCATACGTTTTTGGGGCACTCAGTTCGGTCTCAGCTGGCTTTTTCGGTATGAAGGCGGCAACCCGCGCGAACACACGTACCTCGGCAGCGGCTAATCAAGAGGGTCAGGGCAAGGCACTGCGTATTGCGTTCTTCGGTGGGGCAGTGATGGGACTCTCCGTCGCGGCCCTTGGACTCCTGGGACTTGGGGTGCTCTATGTAGTTTTCGGTGCCGGAGCAGTAGTAGATGGTGAGTACGCTACCTTCGCTGAGATTGTCTCAGGCTTTGCTATGGGTGCGAGCTCTATTGCGCTTTTCGCTCGGGTCGGAGGGGGTATATATACGAAAGCTGCTGATGTAGGGGCTGATCTCGTCGGAAAGGTCGAAGCAGGTATCCCTGAGGATGATCCGCGGAATCCGGCCACGATTGCGGACAACGTGGGAGACAACGTTGGTGACGTTGCCGGGATGGGTGCTGATATCTTCGAGTCGTATGTAGGTTCAATTGTTGCGACGATCGCGATTGGAGCAACAGTACCTGCTCTTTCAGGGCATCGAACTGCTGCGGTCGCACTCCCGATCCTTACAGTGATGATCGGTCTCTTGGCATCTCTAGTTGGCATCGGCGCGATGAAGACACTTGAGAAGCGCAATCCATCTCACGCCCTTCATGGCACGACGTGGATAGCCGGCGGACTGTTTCTGGTAATTATGTATTTCGTCGTTCAGAGCATGGGAATCACATACGTTGATGCTGGGCAGTCTTTCCCCGTCTCCGGACCTTGGATCGCAATCCTAGCAGGAACTCTGGCGGGTGTGGCTATCGGTATGGTCACACAGTATTACACGGCTGAAGGTCCGGTTAAGAAGATTGCAGAGGCTAGCCAAACTGGCGCGGCCACCAACTTGATCACCGGGCTAGCTGTTGGCATGCAATCAGCAGTTTTACCGGTCTGCCTCATTTGCGCTGCAATTTGGACTGCCTTTAACTATGCGGGTCTATACGGTATCGGGATAGCGGCGGTTGGCATGCTCGCAACCGTGGGTGTAACGATGTCAGTTGATGCCTACGGACCAATCGCAGATAACGCAGGTGGGATT
Source organism: Gemmatimonadales bacterium UBA1120 (assembly GCA_002313925.1). Taxonomy (GTDB): domain Bacteria; phylum Gemmatimonadota; class Gemmatimonadetes; order Longimicrobiales; family Gaopeijiaceae; genus UBA1142. The sequence continues at coordinate 13,570 of DCAZ01000081.1, read as the reverse complement.
AGCGAGATGAGCGGACTAGGTCCCGAGACTAGAGAGATTACAGACTCACTCGATGCGATCGGAAACACTACAGCCGCGATTGGCAAGGGATTCGCAATAGGGTCGGCCGCTCTCACTGCCCTAGCCCTATTCTCGGCATACTCATCTAAGGTTGGCCTCCAGGAAAGCGGGATCAACATCCTCGATCCGCTGGTGGTGATAGGCCTCTTCCTTGGTGGGTGTCTTCCATTCTTTATTGCAGCACTGACAATGACTGCAGTAGGTCGAGCTGCCCAGGGGATGGTTGACGAGGTTCGTCGACAGTTCCGGGAAATTCCAGGGATCATGGAAGGTACAACCAAGCCAGATTCAGCTCGCTGTGTGGATATTTCTACAACTGCCGCACTAAGGGAAATGATCTTACCCGGCATAACGGCAATCTTTGCTCCGGTAATTGTTGGTTATTTTCTAGGCGTAGAAGCACTCGGAGGTCTGTTGGCGGGTGCCACAGTTACGGGTGTGCTTATGGCGCTCTTTATGGCGAATGCGGGTGGTGCCTGGGATAATGCGAAGAAATACATCGAGAGCGGAGCATATGGTGGTAAGGGATCCGATTCTCACAAGGCTGCCATTGTAGGGGATACCGTAGGAGATCCATTCAAGGACACCTCAGGGCCGTCTCTCAACATCTTGATAAAGCTCATGAGTGTAGTGTCACTGGTACTCGCTCCTTGGTTTGTAGAAGTGCACGGACTTAATGCGGATGGAAATTCACTTTCATGGATTGTGGACATGATCCAAACGCTCTTCAGCTAATGCCCAAGGAGCCGAGTTTTGAGAATGCACTTGCGTTTGCCGGCGAGCTGATCGGCATCCCAGGACTTCCTGGGGAAGAGAGAGAAGTTGCCTCTCGGCTCAAGGAGGAAATGGAGGCACTCGGTCTAAGTGATGTTCACATCGATGATACGGGTAATGTCATAGGTATCGCCATGGGAACAGGAGATGCACCTCCTGCCATGCTGAACTGCCATCTAGATGTTGTTGCCGAGGGTGATCACTCGGAGTGGGAGGTGCCCCCGTTTAGTGGCGAAGTGCGAGATGGTTTTCTACATGGACGCGGTTCCATGGATATAAAGGGCCCTCTTGCTCTGCAGACGTATGCGGCTGCCTCACTGATTGGACAATCTCCCGGTGATGTCATTGTGGCTCACACGGTTCTTGAGGAACGTGGTGGCCTAGGAATGAAGCGACTCTTAGAGTCAGGTAACGTCGATCCGGCAGTAGTGATCATTGGTGAGGCAACACACGGAGACGTATGCATTGGCCATCGAGGCCGTGCTGAGCTTGAAGTTGTACTTACCGGGTTAGCCGGCCATGCAAGCGCACCCGATCGTGCTAGGAATGCGTTAGACCTGCTTGGGGATGTATTGGTCGCGGTAAGGGAGTTGGGTGAAAATCAGAAGGCCGATTCGGTACTCGGGCCTGCTAGTTTGATTGCTACGACTGTGGATGTTCTTCCAGAGAGCCGAAATGTAATCCCGGACAAGGTTGTTTTGGCTTTGGACTGGAGGATTTTGCCATGTGACGACGACGACTCACTTCTCGATAGAGTCAGGCGCTCGATTAAACGCCAGATCCCTTTGTTACCCGACGGGCTGTCTTACGAGGTGCGCATGGCAAAAGAACTTCAAACTACATACACAGGAATCCAGGAGGAGAGGAGTCTGTTCACTCCTGGGTTTCTGATGGACTCGGAGCACCCTGTTGTCACCAGTGCAGCTGGTGCTGTGGGTCGCCAAAGAGGTGAGGGTGAGGCTGTAGTTCGGCCGTGGTTGTTTGCAACGGATGGGGGTTGGTCTTGTGGAATCCACGGGATTCCGACAATTGGTTTCGCTCCCGGTGAGGAGGGCTTTGCACATACCAACCGCGAGCGATTAAATGTTGAGGAAGCTCAGTGGGGCTATGCCCGTTATCCCTACCTAGTCACTGCAGTTCAGAGGGCGGCAGCAAATTAAGACGTGTCCTACAAAGACTTATTATTGCTTCTTATGCTTTCTGGAATAATAAGATTCAACTAGGTTTTCCGGGTAGTACTGATGTGTACAAAACAGACATCCTGCTCCGTTGGCCAACCGCTCTCACAGTGATGTCGGCTGAAGCGACGGGGCCCGTTACAAATCTACGGACCGAGGGAACAAATCATGCGAATTTACGAGGTCGTTTACATTCTCGACCCTGCGCTTGAAGAGAGCGCCGTCACTGCCAAGCTCGATGGACTTCACCAGTTAGCCACCTCCAAGGGTGGTGAGGTTTCGGCAATCGATCATTGGGGAACCAGACAACTAGCGTATCCAATTAACAAGCTGTCTCGAGGTTATTACGTGGCAGCTCACTTTACTGCGGTAGTAGAGGCATTACCGGAGTACGAAAGGATGCTCAAGCTAGACGATGATATCATCCGCTATCTCCTGGTTCTCAACGAAGGAGAACCCACTGGCGGAGACTCGATAATGGGAGAGCCCCGGCCGAAGAAAACCAACGATGAAGATGAGGCCGAAGATGAGGCCGATCAGCAAGAGCCACTGACCGATACTGGCGCTGATCTAGGGGAGGCGGAAGATGGTAAAGATACCGGATCCGAGCATCAACGACGATCTGGACCTCCAGAGTTCACGGGGCCACGGGGGCGCCGACAACGTATGGAAGGACCTCCAATTATCGCCTTGAACTACAAGGATGTGGCAACCCTTTCCAATTTCGTTACTGAACAGGGTAAGATTCTGCCCAAGCGCACGACGAAAGTGACTGCTGCATTCCAGAGGCAATTAGGACGAGCAGTGAAGCGTGCACGCTATCTGGCTTTGCTGCCTTACACACGTAACCATCTGGGATAGCCTGGCTTTATGCCGGATCTGACGCGGAGGGTATCAGCCTTACGGAAAAGTGACTGGCTGCGTGCCGGCGTGCTATGCATACTTGTGCTTTTAACATCTACTGCGAGGCCATCGGTGTTGGTGGCAGTCCCATTTCTTTTGCTGGTGGGGACCAACACGTTGCGCGGCTATGCGATTTTAGGTGCCACCCTGATTGCCATAATCATTGTTATGGTTGGTCCATATGATGGGATGTGGTACCTAGAGCGCGGATGGGCCTTACTACTGGGAGGTTGCTTTGTCGGGCTGTCTATAGCTCGTCCGAAAATGAAGATCTCAGATCGTGCACTTGAGGCCGTCTTCGGGGCTTTGGTGCTTGCAGCAATACTGATGACCTTGATGTCTGGTGCCTGGAACATTGTGGATTGGGTAATATCTGATCGGGTCAGAGCTACGGTTGCCCAAGTGATTGCACTTGGGGGTAGTGAAGGGTTGGCCCCTGCTTTGATCACAGCTCTTTATCAGACTGCGGAGGCGCAGATTCTGATATTTCCAGCCTTGACTGCTCTCGCTTCCATGAGTGCACTCCTGTTTTCTTGGTGGCTCTTCATTTTTTTCTCTGGACGGAGTGAAGAGGCGTTTGGATCGGTTAAAAATTTCCGTTTTAATGATCATCTTATTTGGATGCTTGTGGTTGGGCTTTTCTTGCTATTCACTCGATGGAGTGAACCACTACAGCGACTAGGATCTAATGCAGTAGTGTTTATCGGTGCACTCTGCGCCGTGCGCGGTGCGGCCGTCATTGTGTTCATAACTGGGGGATTCTCGGTTCTTGGTTACGCCATGACGCTTCTCGGTTTGGTTATCGTTCCGCCGATAGTACTGGGTGGTGCGGTTCTGATCGGAATTGCAGATATCTATTTAGATTTTCGGACGCGCTCGGAACGGTTAGCTGCGCGCTAGACCCTCTGGAGGAATGATGAAGCTGATCTTGAAACAATCCGTGGAGAACCTTGGTGAGGCTGGAGAAGTGATCCAGGTTAAGCCGGGATTCGGAAGGAATTATTTGATTCCTCAGGGGCTTGCTTATACTGCAACCCAAGCGAACATAGAGAGGCTCGAACAAGAGCAGGCCCAGTCAGACGAGCGGTCCAAACACGACTTCCTCGAAGCAGGTCGAAGAGCTTCCCAGCTCGAAGGTATTTCTCCTATCACCTTCTATGCCCGCGCTGGAGATGATGGGAAATTGTTCGGGTCTGTTACTAGCGCTGACATCGCTAATCGGATCAATGAGTCCGATATGGATTTTGAACTCAACCGGCGAGCAATTGTGCTAGATGAGCCAATCAAAATGTTAGGTGTGTGGGAGGTCCCACTGAATCTCCATGGGGAGGTTGAAGCCCACATAGAGGTGCATGTTGAGCGTGAGTAGGCCTCAGCATTAGAGTCGCTATTTCTGCAACCTGCCCAAGACTTCGGCGGTCTTAGTGGAGGTTCCTAGCGGTGTTAACCGAGCTCTCGACCTGGCGCTCGAGCTTAAGGCACATGGGCTTGTTGTGCTTGATCTCAGAGAAATCTGTACGGCTACAGATTTCTTTGTCTTGGTTAGTGGAACTTCAGATGTGCAGGTCAGGGCAATCGCAGAACACGTAGTCGAAGAACTAAAGGTAGAGGGTATCCGCCCGGGCCATGTGGAAGGGATACGAGGCGGCCATTGGATTTTGTTAGACTACATCGACTTCGTTGTCCATGTATTGCATCCTGAGGCACGGATATTTTACCAGCTTGAGGACCTGTGGGGTGATGCGCCTCGCTGGGATGTCTCACACGAATTGTAGTGCCTCAGTTCTAGAAATTAACACATGCTTTTCCAAGAATCCGGAAGCCAAAGATAGTGGTACTTTTCAAATATTCTGGGGTTTGCAAGAAGCACCTGCGGTTCTAACTTTTTTCGGCCTCACGGCATTGGCATTGGGGTTTTATCTGAAGTGTCTTATGCTCCACCAATCATGATCCAGTTGCTGCTCTGGAGTAGATATAAAAGGGGGTGCGGCTTCTGTGCCCCTAGGGCACAGTGAGTGTCTTATGGCCAGTAAGGCTTTATCCCCGTTGTATCTATAATCCGTATCTATTTAAAACTCCTTCAAGACACTGAATGAAGCTTCGCTCACTTCGAGTTCACGGGTTCAAGTCCTTCGCGGACGCAACGACCATTGAGTTTCATGATGGGATTACTGCCGTAGTAGGCCCAAACGGATGCGGCAAATCGAACATCAGTGATGCGATCCGTTGGGTTCTTGGTGAACAGCGTCCAACCGCTATCCGCGGCGCGAAGATGGAAGAGGTGATCTTTCAGGGGACCGTTGCTCGACGGCCGGTGAATCGTGGGTCAGTATCTCTTACGGTTACCAATGAGGACGGATCACTACCGATCCCATTTGAAGAAGTAGAGGTTGGGCGACAGGTCTTCAGGGATGGTGGCAGTGAGTACTCCATTAACCGGTCTGCATGTCGTTTGCGTGACGTTGTTGACCTTTGCAGGGACACAGGACTCGGTGCAAATGCCTACTCGATCATAGAAAATCGAATGATCGACGCGATTCTTTCGGATCGTGCTGAGGAGCGGCGCGCTTTGTTTGAAGAAGCTGCTGGGGTTGGTAAATACAAGGATCGGCGAAAAGCTGCTACTCGCAGGCTTGAAAGAGCTGAAATAGACGTCCAGCGGCTCGAGGACGTTATCTCTGAAGTGCAGACTAAGGTGCGTTCTTTAGCTCGGCAAAAGGGGAAAGCCGAACGTTATCTTGAGTATCGCCAGCGCCGATTAGATGTAGAAGTGTCTGTTGTTCGTCGTCAATTAGATCTTTTACGAGAGCGTTTAGCGGGTGTACAAGAGTCGCTGGATACAGATAGATCCAGTGAGCGCACAGTTGTTGAACTGCATACGGCGGAGGCCGAGTACGAGTCTATACGGCTTCGGGAAGTTGAGGCCGAGAAGGAACGCACAAAGGCAGCTACGACCCTTGAGAAGGTAAGAGAACAGCTAGTCCGCTGGGAGCGGGATCTTGCTGTTGCAGATGAGCGGGCAGCTTATGCAGGTCGTCGTTTGGCACAAATTGATGAGGAACGTGCTCAAGCACGGCTCCAGGCCGAAGCGCTTGAACGTGACGAACGGGCCTTGACTGGCAAGCGGACTCGGGCGCTTGAGGAGCTTGAGGAGATTCAAACAGTCGTAGACGACCGAAAAACTAGAGTTGAGAGACTCTATGACGACATGTCTGGTGCCCGAAAAGATCTTGAGGAAGTGGAGGCGGAAGAACGTGATCTGGTGCGTCGAGGAGCTCAATTAGAGGGGGATGCTGAAGCTTCTGATGCCCAGGCTGATGAATTAGAGAAAAGATTGTCTCGAGTTTCGAAAGAATTGGACTCTATAGATGAAACATTTTCAGAGCTCCAGGCACAAAGTGATTTGTTTGAGGGAAGGCTCGGAGAATCCTTAAGTGAGCTGGAGGTTGCAACGGCTCGTGTAGAGCAGAGCATTGCTGATGTCTCGGTAGTTAGGGGGGAGTTGGATAATGCCCGCCGGGTGGAGCGCGTATCCACTGATATTGCGATGGAACTTAGGGCTCGCCTTTCTGCTTTGGAGTTACTTGAACGTGACCAGGAAGGCATTGAACCTGTCGTGCAAGCTGTGCTCGAGTCAGGGATTCCGGGTGTATTAGGAACTTTAGCAGACTATATCCAAGCGTCCGCTAAAATAACCCCTTCTCTTGAGTCCCACTTGGGTACATTCGCACGGGCGATCGTCGTGAATGAGAGTGCGACGGTAGATAGCATTCTCCATTGGTTCATCGAACGCTGGAACGGGGGAGGAGGCCTAATAGTCCTGCCATTGGACATGGTTCCGGAATCTGGCACGTGGCAAAACAATGGGCTTCTCTCACAAATCGACACTAGTGGTGAGGGAGCACCTTGGGTTAAGGCGCTCCTTAATGGCGTTCAGGTTCCTCAGGGGGTCGACGGTGCATGCTTTACGACCGTTAATGGCGTGGTGCGAATTGGTAATCCTTCGGGTGGCTCAGGAATATTGGAACGGAAGGAAGAACTCCTGAGGATAAGGGAGGCACTTGATCTCCGGTTGCTAGAGGAAGAGTCCGCGTGTAAGACGCGTGAGGCTCAAGAACACAATCTTGCTGATGCTGAAGAAATGGTGGTTTCCTCTAGACTAGAAATGCATGAGGCGGAGGATGCCCTTCACAAAATGAGGGCTGAGGGAGAAACACAATCAGGTGAGCAAGGTCGGATGCACCGTTTACAGGCTGATCTTGCACGGGAGATAGGAGCTACTAACACGGCACATGCACGTGTGCTCGAAAGAGGTCAGGAAGCACGAGCTGATCGGGGTATTATACTGGAGAAGGAGGAAGGCCTCAGCGAAAAACGTGAGCAAGCAAAAGAGATTCTACAGTTAGCTCAAAATGAATGGGAAAACGCCCGATCTGAAGAAGCTGCTCTGGCTGTAGATGTTGCTCGTCTAGAGGGAGATGTGACACGCTTAAATGACCGTCATGAGACGATTGGTCAGGTGCGTGACCAAGCTGAAGACCGCGTCCTTGTTTTAGATGAAGAGGAAGGCCGATTGAGGGAGGATCAGGCAGAAGCCCGCAAGATTCGATCGGAGGGTGATACCGCCATAGAGCGTTTATTCGAGGAGCGCAGCGCTGCTGAGAGTGAAGTCAGGGACAAGGACAATATCCTACAGGGTCTAGAGGAAGCTCTCGGCACATCTGAGAAACGCCTTCGAGAGGCTCGGACAGTTGAACGCGCGGCTTCAGACCGTCGGCATACATTAGAGCTAGAGCATCAAGAGCTCGATGGTCGCATAGGTCGGATTCGAGAGCGTCTAGAGATTGAGTGGGGGCGGCCGCTGAGTGCTCTCCTTGAGGAAGCCGAGCTAGTCGAAGGTGATCAGGTTGAACTTGAGGCAGAACTCAGAGAAATCGTACTAAAGCTAGAGAGATTAGCCCCGGTGAACATGCTCGCAGTAGAAGAGCATGAAGAAGAGAGTGAGCGTCTCGCGTTCTTGACTGAGCAGAGAGATGATCTTTTCGAAGCCCGTGATGATCTTCGTTCGGCAATCCGTGAGATTAACATAACTGCTACGAATCTCTTTATGTCTACTTTTGGTGAGATTCGTGAACACTTCCGAAAAACGTTTCTGAGATTATTTGAGGGTGGCGAGGCAGACATCTGGCTGCAGGTAACAGATGACCCGCTGGAGTCCCCGATCGAAATCCACGCATCTCCGAAGGGAAAACGGACACAACGAATAGATCTGCTTTCTGGAGGAGAGCGCGCATTGACTGCGCTATCACTTCTTTTTGGAATCTACCTTGTTAAACCGAGTCCGTTCTGTGTTTTGGATGAAGTAGATGCTCCGCTTGATGAAAACAATATTGGTCGGTTTATCAAACTACTGGAGGACTTTAAGGCGGATAGCCAGTTCGTAGTTATCACGCACAATCCCCGCACCATCGAAGCTGCGGACTGGATTTACGGTGTGACTATGGAGGAACCAGGCATTAGTACTATTGTGGGTGTTAAGCTTGAAGATGCCCTACAGGCTGCGGGGGCTTCTTCCGAGCCATAGCCGACTCGCTGTATACACCTTTACTTCCTGCTGTATGACCTTATAGGTGTATATGGGTCAGTGGTGTTGATTATAGAATCAAGCCTGGTGGGCAGATTGAGCCTGGAGTCCATGGTCTGACTTTCCGGGCCCAGGGATCCGAGATCAGGGTTTCGTTAAGAACTGCGTCTCAAACCCACGAGTTCCGGAAAACATAGGGGAATAACTCCCATGCTAATCGTGATGAAAAATAATGCGTCTGCCGAGCAGATCCACGCGGTTGTGAGAGTGGTCAAGGAGATGGGCTACGATGCTACGCCCATACCAGGGGGACAACGGACTGCTATAGGAATCATAGGAAACGATGGTGGAATTTCTTCAGATAGGCTCGCGGGTCTCGAGGGTGTGCTTGAACTCATTCCTGTTACCCAACCCTACAAACAGGTGTCCAGGGAGTGGCAGGATGAGAATACCGTAGTATCACTCCCGAACGGAACAAAGATTGGTGGTTCGGATCTCGTCCTAATGGCTGGCCCGTGCTCAGTTGAGAACGAGCGTGAGATCTTGGACATAGCTCATAGGGTCAAGGACGTCGGTGCGACAGTTCTGCGTGGAGGTGCATTCAAACCACGCAGTTCACCGTATTCCTTTCAGGGACTTGGGTTGCAGGGCCTGGAGTTCTTGGCACGTGCTAGAGAGGAAACAGGGCTTGCAGTTGTGACGGAGGCCTTGGATCCTGATGGAGTGGATCTGGTTGTCAAATACGCTGACATTGTTCAAATTGGCGCGCGCAACATGCAAAATTATGCGCTTCTGCGTAGAGCAGGTAGGGCAGGGAAACCCGTTCTTTTGAAGCGCGGAATATCCGCCACGATTGACGAATTGCTTCTTGCGGCAGAGTACATTCTCGCTGAAGGGAATCCTGATGTAATCTTATGCGAACGAGGGATACGTAGCTTTGATACTCACACACGGAATCTCTTCGACTTGGCAGCGATTCCAGTCGTAAAATCTCTTTCCCACCTACCTATAATTGCTGACCCTAGCCATGGGACCGGGGTTCGTTCCAAAGTCACCCCAATGGGCAGGGCTGCAGTGGCGGCTGGGGCAGATGGGCTTATCGTAGAAGTTCACCCTAACCCTCCTAAAGCGATGTCAGATGGAGCACAATCCCTTTATCCAGACCAGTTCACAAAGTTAGTAGATGAGGTAAAGGTGATCGCGCGTGCGATAGGGCGGAACTTCAACCCTACTCTCCAATAACTCCCTTCTGATTGACTAGGCAATGTATAACACTACTCTTGAAATAGCTTCCGATCGACCCCAAGCCTGTGGGGAAAAAACTCAGGAATCCTATTAATATGCCGCAAGGACTAGCGGGAAGTGCGGTGATCGGTGGTGTGGGTCCCCTGGGATATTCTTGTTTCTTCTTTAAGGACTGGCAGAACTCCGATTAGCTCTGATGTGAACAACTCCATCATAATGATAAACTATTGTCTTACTATGCTTTAGCCAGAAAATATCGTCCGAAGTCATTTGCGGACGTGACCACCCAGGAACATGTGTCGGAAACACTCCGGCGGGCTGTATCTGGTGGCCGGGTGGGGCATGCATACTTGTTCTGTGGACCTCGAGGAGTTGGCAAGACCACACTGGCACGGGTCCTAGCTATGGCTTTGAATTGTGCGAAGCGGAGTGAGGAGGGTGAGCCTTGTGGCATCTGTGATAACTGTACACGGATTTGGGGTGGTCACACCGCTCTCGATGTCGTTGAAATTGATGCGGCATCAAACCGCGGTGTAGATGACGCACGCGATCTCCGAGAACGGGCGATGTACGCTCCTTCTGCGGAAGGGCGCTTCAAGGTATACATCGTGGATGAGGCGCACATGCTCACTCGGGAGGCATGGAATGCCTTGCTCAAGATACTTGAGGAACCTCCAGCGAGTGTGGTTTTTATTTTTGCAACAACAGAACCTCAAAAGATAGAGCAGTCGGCCTCGCCTATTCTCTCACGTTGCCAGCGCTTCGACTTCAGACGTATAGGAGTTGATCAGATTCTGTCGCGATTAGTTGCCATTGTGGAGCAAGAGGATTTTGAGGCCACGGACGAGGCACTCCGACTAATTGCACGGAAGGCTGATGGTGGGATGCGCGACGCTCTTTCGCTGTTAGATCAGGTTATTTCACTCACCGGGGGTAAAGTCGAAACTGAATCGGTGAGAAAGGTGATGGGTCTTGTCGAGGAGGAGCGATACCTCGAACTCCTCGACATCTTTTCAGGGAGTAAGCACTCGGAAGTATTTCTCTTAATCGAAAAGTTAGCTAATGAGGGGTATGACCTAGTCGAGTTCTATCACGGTCTTCTCGATATTTTACGTACTCTGCTTCGGCTGCGTTTAGCGCCTGACACAGAGGTTCACCTCCCGAGCAACCTTAGGGATCAACTTCTAGAGCACTCCATTCGTTTTGAGCCGGAAGATATCGTTCGAATGCTTAGTGCTGTAGCTGAGCTTGAGGGTCAAGGTAGTCTTAGACGTAGTTCGAATCCTCGAGTGTTGATTGAAATGCTCTTGCTGCGCTTGAGCTACATGGACAGAACCGTTGCTCTAGAGGAGTTGATTAAGGCTCTTGGAGGAGTTCCTCCCTCAGTAGGTGGTGCAGGAAAAGCTGGGGAAGGCGGCGGAGATTCAGGAAAATCAGAGCAGATTGACAAGGGAGCGGCAAGTGATGTTCCCGAGCCGGATATAGAATCAGAGAAACACACTCAACGTGGATCAACTGAGAATTTCTCGAATAGGATTATCCCATCAGATGATCTTGAGGAAGCTTGGACCAGGTGGCTGGAATCAGGGAATAATATTCCTCTTGGGTTGAGTGGGTTCTTGAGATCAGCAGAAGTAAGAGAATTATCAGATGGTAGACTTGAGGTCACTACCTTACCGGGCCCTGGGGCTAGGAAGCTCAAAGAACCCGAGGTCATGTTAGAGATCTGCAAAGGGGTTGCGGCCTACCTTAAAAGGGCTCCAGATATAGTTATCTCCGATATCAAAACGGAGCCTTTGAATACTGAGCGTATTACCGAAAAATCAGTGCGTGAGGATACCTTGAGAGAGTTATTGCAACAGGAACCCCGCCTTGGGAGAGCTGTAGAAGAACTCGATCTTGAGTTGATGGACTAAGTTGATGCCAACTAGTCACCCCATCCTGTCTAGGACACATGGATAATCTTAAGCAGCTGATGCAGCTAGGTCAGCAAATGCAGGAAAAAATGAAAGGTCTCCAGGACTCTCTTGACCAAGAAAGAATAACCTCTTCTTCGGGTGGAGGGATGGTAAAGGTGACAGTAGACGGTAAGGGCTCGGTGAAACTGGTGAAAATTGATCCTACTTGCGTGGACCCAGATGACGTGGAGATGCTAGAGGATCTTGTCTTGGGAGCATTGAGTGACGCGCAGGACAAAGCTCAATCTGTATACCAGCGCAAGATGAGGAAGGCCACCGGAGGCTTCCCAATGAATATTCCAGGTCTACCAAAACTCTTCTGACCTGGTCTCGAAAGGGCACTGAGCTATGTCGGTTATCGATCAACTCAGCAGCGAACTAGCCCGACTTCCAGGCATTGGACCGAAAACGGCATTACGTCTCGTTCACTACCTTATGAAGGGGTCCAAACATGATATTCATAGGCTCTCGAAGCTGGTTGTTGAACTAGCTGAAAGGATTCACCCCTGCGGTGTTTGCGGCAACTTTTCGGAGGAGGAGCGTTGCCAAGTATGTTCAGATCCAAGACGAGATCATTCCACAATCTGTGTGGTGGAAGAAGCATATGAAGTTGGTTCGATTGAGCGGACCGGCCAATACAGGGGTCTTTTCCATGTCCTGGGTGGTAGACTCTCACCGCTAGATGGTGTGGGGCCAGACGAGTTGAATATCAATGGTTTATTAGAACGCGTTCAGTGTTCCAATGGTGAAATTGGGGAAGTTATATTAGCTACAAATGCAAGTGTTGAAGGTGAGGCTACTGCTGTGTATTTAGAGCATGAGATTCGGCCTCTAGGCCCTAGTGTGACCCGTTTAGCCCGAGGTATCCCGGTGGGTGGTGATTTGGAGTATATAGATGGAAATACTATTGCCCAGGCACTGGCAGGGCGAAGAGAGATGGGGTCGTGAACAAAAAGATTCGAAGAGCAGGTATTACCGTGCTTGTTGCGGCGGGTTTCGGGGCAGTAACAGCACTAATTATTCGTGATCAGATTACCCGTCGGCAGAGAGATCTATTCAGTGGAAGTGGACTTCGACGCCTAGCTGCTCTAGGTCATATATCAAGGGCACCAGCGTCGGTGGATGCGGTCAACTTACTTAGGGACTTCATTGCTTGGGAATCTAAAGATCTCCTACGTGAACAGGCCGTCTCAATCGCGGCACGTATGGAAGAAGAGGTGGCGGAATTGATTTTGGAGCCCAAGCTGGAAACAGTGTGAGGAAAGTGGTCTTGCCTCATCCCGCAGTGAAGCCGAGTTTCCGGCCGCTCTAGTTATTCACTGCGCGGGGAAGGCCCCTTGCCTAAAAACCGCCTCACCCTACCCGTGGTTATTACACTCTCACGGATAGTAGCATGCCCGGTCATTTTCTTTTTCGCTCAGGCAGAGGACGTGGGTCTGAGATTTGTAGCTTTTGTGATTTTTGTATTAGCAGCCCTGTCTGATGCTCTGGATGGCTATATCGCTCGACGCTATGATCTCATTACAGACCTAGGTAAGCTACTTGATCCTATTGCTGACAAACTTCTGCTTGTGTCGACATTCATTCCCATTTTCGTCATCTCTAATAGGGGTTTTGAATCTGAACATATCCCTTTTTGGGGGGCACTGTCAGGTTGGGTGCTGATTGTGATTTTTGGTCGAGAGGCCTTGATCACCCTTTTTCGGAGCTACGGGGCTAGACGAGGAATCATCATAGCAGCAGGGAAGTCGGGGAAACGAAAGACACTTCTGCAGTTTCTATTTGCAGGTGGGCTACTTTTGTGGTATCCGATAAATATGCTTGCGACAGCTCAAGCGTGGGATGGAGCTGGCTGGGTTTTGTCTGAA
>DCAZ01000020.1:49694-52359 GCA_002313925.1 Gemmatimonadales bacterium UBA1120 | reverse complement strand
ACCTGCCTTGTAATCTACAAGGTGCTCAAAATCCTCACTCCCCTCTCTCCCGATCCAAGTCTCTTCCAATGGCTCACCATCGTCGAAACTTGGACCAAAATACGTAAGCCCAACCGAGTAGGGTCCTAGCAACCACTTATACCCAGAACACATCAAAACGTCTGGTCGCACTACGTTCACCTCGAATGGCAGTGCTCCAACTGACTGGGTCCCATCCACCACCAGAGCCGCACCGACCTCTCGACACCTGCGGCCAACTTCGACCAAATCGAATATCGTTCCGTCAGTCCAGTGGACTGTCGGTAAGGAGACTACTGCGGTAGCTGAATCAATCGCACTGAGGATCTCTTCATTCCAGCTGGCACCCCTGTGGATCGTATCAGGTGGGCCAATGACTCGTAAGTCGGCGTTTGCATCTTGGGCCTTCCTGGCCCAAGCATGCATGTTGGAAGGAAATTGTTCGTACGTGAGTACTACATTCTGGTCAGATGACAGGGGCAGATTCTTCGCTGCTATAGCTACGGAGTAGGAAACACCCGGACCAATACTGATTCGTGTAGGATCAGCGTCGCCTATAAGGCGCGAGAAGAGCCTCCGAAGCTCAAGACTGGTATCGAAGAAATGGTGGGGCAGGATCGCAGAAGGGTCACGCTTCATGCGAAGTCCCAATACCCCTGCCTCTTCAGCCACACGTGGGAGTGGCCCCATATAGGCACAATTCAGGTAATGCAATCCGGCTGGGATGTTGAACTGACCTCTCTGACAGGTGAGTACTGCTGCTGAGTCCATGCTCCTGCCTTTAGGCCGATTCCGGCCGGTCCGATTCCAATAGCATCCAGTTTCTGAATATGACCAAGACACCAGCAAACATTATCCAAGCGATGCCAATCTTCATAACGGCTCCTGCTAGCTGTTGGTCGTTTAACGCATCCCGAGCGGGCGGGGGGGCAAGTTCATAGATCGCGTAGATTGGAGATGCACTGAAGATCATCATTGCGAAAGGTGGGCGTATAAGGAACGCATTGAGTGCCAGGTACGCGATCTTGCCGAGTGAATGAAAACCTGGACGTTCCGGCACAGGAACAATCAGTGGCCACCAAAAGAGCAACCCGCCCAACATCCAGGCAGCATCAAGCACAAAAGATCCCAACTGGGTCGGCATGAGTAGATCTACAACCCCCGGCCAGTGCGTGGCTGTCATCATAATATTGAAGATGACAAACGCGGAGACAGGGTGCGTAAGGTCAGAGAGGGCTTTGATCAGCCTAGGGTAACGTCGGAGCGGTTCATAAGCTGCACCTGGAAGAGCCAGCAAGAGCAATGCGGGAGCAGCGATACCAACAGCCAAAAATTGCACCATGTGCACACTCGCCAGATAACTCGCCCCGAGTGGTCCCAAAGGCCAATCCAGTGAGGCCCACAAAAGAAAGATGGCTAACGCGAAGGCGGCACGCCGACTCTTCCGCAGTCGAGAGGATTCATACGAATCATCTATTCGACTCAAGACACGCTGGTATACCCAGATCAGTAGCACCATCGCCAGCCACACACCTATGAGCGGCTGCCACTGCCAGGTCCATGCAGTACCCGGTTGCGCGAAGCACCACCACTTCATTCGTGGTTCTTACCTATATTGCGAGTAACCCTCTGGTGCAGGGCATAGAGAAGAGGCACTAAGAGCTTTCACCCAGCAGTAGCGGCAAGTCGTTGATCCAATCAGCCCGTCGTACCCCAAAGGGGTAGCGCACACGAGCGAGTCCGTCGCGCCCGAATACCAAAACAGCTGAAGGGTGGCCGATGATTGGCTCCGAACCATGTTGTCCAGGAACCACGGCTACCCCGGGTAGCTTCATCTCAGCGAGGGCGGCGTTGATGGTCTCCATCTCACCCCTCAAGCCCAGGAAAGATGGATGGTAGGCACTAAGCCACTGGCGAAGACGATCTGGGGTGTCACGCTCGGGATCCGTGGACACAAAAATCACCTTCATCGCATCTCGGACCTCCGGAGCAAGCTCATCGAAGACACCGGCAAGGGTAGCCATATGGACTGGGCATACATCCGGACAATTCGTGTAGCCAAAGAAGACAAGCGACAGATATCCATCCGTCTCCGCTCGCAAGTCGTAGAAACTCCCCTCCGTGTCAGTAAGTACCAGGTCAGGCTTTAGGATTGGTACCTCCATCACGGTGCCTCTTAATTCTCCGATAGAATCGCCGTCTGCTGGGATACCACACGATGACAATGAACTGATGAGTACGGATGCACAGGCGAGAGAATGAAGCTTTAGTAGCGGCTTAATTTGATACGACATCGGTGCCACCCCCTCCCTGGTAGACATACCTGAATGTTGTGCAACCGGGAAGCGCACCCACGCAATAGTAGCCGAGCACCTCTAGCTTGGCATAGCGACCATCTGCAGTCCGTATAGCGTAGACGATCGGTTTCGGTTTAAGCACATGGCTCGTGAAACTGTAATCGTACCAATCCTCGAGAAGAGCATTCACCGAATCGTTCCTCTCGGCCACTACATAGCCTGTTTCTGGAACACTCGACACTGATTCGAAGGTCATGTCCTCAAGTGAGGCAGCACCGCCCTGTCCTTCCATACCGCGGCCGCCGTTCGCAATGATTTGGAAGCGGCGAAACGCGATGTCCCACTCTTCC
>DCAZ01000020.1:0-49316 GCA_002313925.1 Gemmatimonadales bacterium UBA1120 | reverse complement strand
AGACGCGTCTACTGTCACAGTGCGCATATCCTGTTCTGTGCCTACTTCGGCCGGCGCTGATACCGTGGGCATGAACGTTGGAACCTCCGGCCTTTCTAGAGAAACCCAGATAAACAGGACTGCGACAAGCACAATTAGCGCGATTACGGTTGTGGCAACCCGGTCGTGTAGAAGAAAGGAGAAGCGACTCATAGAAGACAATCCGTACCTAGGGCACCCTCAAACCCAGAATCAATCCCACTCACAGTTACTCGTGCGGAGCGGATCCCTCATCATATCCCAGAAAGCGTCTCAAGTGCACGAGGTACACGATAAGTCCGATCCCGAGTAGGGTGAAAATCAATGCGAGTGCTAACGCGCCCACTCCACCGCCATCACGTGCTGCCAGAAATTCCCTCGACCCAAAGCCCAGACAGAACAGAATCCCTGCAGTAATCAAGAATCGGTGAAAGGTGATTAGTGACATCTTTCGTCAAGCCGTTATAGGACTAAAAAATCTCGTTGAGCACAACGAAGATAAGGATCATGATCAACGGAATCGGAACAGAAACCAACAACCAGAGTCGCTTGGGCTCCCACTTCAGATGCATATAGTAGACCGCAACCAGATAAGCCTTGTAAAAAGCCATCGCCATCAATCCGATCACGAGCCATATCTTGGGTATTGAGGTCACAGTAGCGATTAAGACCTCCATAATCGTGAGCGCAAATAGCCCGACCCAAACAAGCATGTACGGTGGTGGTTTATGGGCTTCACCAGTGGACATGTTATCGGTCTCCACAGTGTTAGAGGCTAAATGAGGTAGACGATGGTGAACAAGATGATCCAGACCAAATCTACGAAGTGCCAGTACAGACCCATGATCTCTACGCCACCAAGACTGTCAGCCGTGTACGCTCCCTTGGCTGCCCGCCAGTAGGTGAAGCAGAGACACAGCACACCAATCGATACGTGTGTGCCGTGAAAACCGGTCATCGTGTAGAATGTGGACCCGTAAAGTTGTCCTCCAATTGCAGGTCCATCATGTGGCATATGCCGACCGACCGCATGATAGGCATCTGCGATAGGCACAAAGCCTTCTCCCGCGAGCGCTATATATTCATAAACTTGGACGCCCACGAACGACGCACCGATCACGATCGTGGCAAGAAGCCAATTTTTCAGGCCTTGCTGGTCACCCTGCTGGATGGCTGCATACGCCTTCACCATCGTTACGCTAGAGCAGATCAGTAAGAATGTATTGAATGCTGTCAGGTTGATGTTCAGCACTTGCCCAGGCTCCGCAAACTGCTCGGGATGCGCAAAGCGAAGAATAACGTACGATCCGATGAGGCCTGTGAAGAACATCACCTCGGATAAGAGGAAGATCCACATGCCCAGCTTGAGGTTGTATACCTTCATTCCGGGCATTGGCGCCCGCCCAGCAGTCATCGCTTGAGTGGTCATACCTCAGAATCCTTCCGGAGTCGGGGTAACGGGCTCGGGAATCAGTGCCTGAACGGACGGCTTGCTCGGCGGCGGCTGCGTCTGTGGGTAGAAGTCCGTGTCAGACTCGGGTGAGCTGTACTCGTACGGCCCCCGGTAAACGACAGGCATCTCAGGGAAGTTTCCGTGTGGAGGTGGTGAAGGAACCGTCCATTCAAGCGTGTTCGAGTCCCAGGGATTGTTACCTGCCCTCTCTCCCTTGAACAGGCTCCAGAAGAAGTTAAAGGCATAAACCGACTGAGATGCCACCAATAGGAACACGAAGATCGAAATAAACTGGTTCATTGGCTGCAGCGGAGCCAAGTAATCGTACTGTGTGAAATCATAAATACGCCGCATCATGCCTTGCAGGCCAAGATTATGCATCGGCCAAAAGACCAGATTGTAGAACACGAACGTGAGTGCAAAGTGCACCTTATTTAAGGTCTCATTCATCATCCGTCCGAACATCTTCGGATACCAGAATGTGATCCCTGCGAAAATTGCAAACAGGCTGCCGCCGAAAAGCACATAGTGGATGTGCGCGACAATGAAGTATGTGTCATGGATGTAAATATCCACGGGCGTCGAAGCCATGAAGATCCCCGAAAGACCTCCAATGATGAACATCGATACGAACGCGAGTGCATACAACATTGGCGAATCGAGGTGAAGATCCCCTTTCCAGACCGTTGCCAACCAGTTGAACGTCTTGATTGCCGACGGCACCGCGATCGCCATCGTCGAGATCATGAAGGATGTACCCAAAAGTGGATTCATGCCGCTCATGAACATGTGGTGGCCCCACACAATCCATCCTAGGAACCCGATGCTGATGATCGCCAACACCATCGAGTGATATCCGAAGATGGGCTTCCGTGCGCGGTTGGAGAGAACCTCCGATGCAATTCCCATGGCCGGAAGAATTAAGATATAGACCTCCGGATGACCGAAGAACCAAAAGAGATGCTGCCAAAGCAGTGGCTCACCACCGACTTCGGGGCGGAAGAATCCGGTCCCTAGTGTCTGATCGAAAAGCAGCATGATCAGTGCGCCAGCCAAAATAGGAATCGCCAACAGAATGAGGATGGCGGTGACAAAAAGCGCCCACGTAGCCAACGGCATCCGGAACCAAGTCATCCCCGGCGCCCGCATATTAATCACGGTGGTGATGTAGTTCACCGCACCGACCAGTGATGAGAATCCAAGGATGGTGAGGCTAACCAACCAAAGCTGTTGGCCGAGATAGACCCCGGTCCATTCACCCGACGCACTCAATGGTGCGTATGATGTCCAACCCGCACCAGCCGCTCCACCTTCCACCGCAAAGCTCGACAGCATCAGGATACCCGCAGGCACCGCGAGCCAGAAAGAGATCATGTTGAGCCGCGGAAACGCCATATCTTCCGCGCCAATTTGGAGCGGAATGAGGAGATTCCCGAATAGTCCCACAAGCAATGGCATGATCGCGAAGAAAATCATGATCGTGCCATGCATGGTCACTAAAGAATTGTAGAACTCCGGAAGCATAATCGCCCCGTCCGGAGTTGGGGCCATCATCGCATCCGGTAGCATCATCCCACCAGGCATCGGCTCGCTTGGCCAACCCAACTGCCACCGCATCATCGTAGCAAGCAGGCCACCGATGACCAGGAAGAAGAGACTCACGAACATGAACTGCTTCGCGATCATCTTATGGTCGGTAGAGAAAATGTATTTCCGAATAAAGGGCAACTCGTGATGGTCGTGATGACCACCCTTGGCCGCATGTGCCATCTCTTGTTCGATCGTGCTCATCTCGTCTTCCGGTCAGAGCTGTTAATTGAGGTTATCGAGTTCATTTATGGCTGCTGTTGTTGGGCCTGAGAACTAGACCAGGCTTGGAAATCCTCAGCAGTGTACACAGTCAGTGTGCCACCCATCGTCGTATGTCCAATTCCACACAATTCCGCGCAGCCAATGGTATAATCACCGGGTTGGATGGCTTCAAACCAAACTGTAATGTCCTGCCCAGGTACAGCATCCTGCTTGATACGCATTTCTGGAAGGAAGAACGAGTGAAGAACGTCCTCCGAACGAAGTGTAATTACTACGGCCTGGTCTTCCGGAACGTGCAATTCATTGAGCGTCTCAAAATCGTCGCTCGTCCCCAATGCACCGTCGGGGCCTGGATACGTCACAGTCCACTCAAACTGTTTGCCCGTCACAATGACCTCTAGATCCGCAGGTGGCACATCAACCTTAACGGTGTCCCAAACACCCTTGCTTATGGCGCCAATCCACAGAACGATCACGAGTGGGACCATCGTCCAAGCGATCTCCATCTTGGTGCTTCCGTGATCGTACGTCGCCTTACGCCCTTCCTTGTGTCTATACTTGAAGATGAAATAGAAGAGCAGACCCTCGGTGATAAAGAACGTGATTCCGGTAATCCACAGGATCACCATGTAGATCCCATCAATGTCACCCGAGACGGTCGAAAAGCTCGGAGGTAGCATCCAACTCCAGTTCATTGATTTCTCCAGCGAGGGAGCTTAGGCCTGCCCTCTGGACAAGTCCTCGATGTTAGTGGTCCACCGCTTGGTGGCCGTCTGGGTGCAGCAAGTCGATCGGCTCACCCATTGGTACCGGTGAACCAGCCATTGCTTCAGTAAACTCAAAAGAGATTTCCGTCGTTCCGCCGGTCGTAACCGTAACGTTACTCGTCATCGTACCGAGCTGTTCATGCCATGCTTCTATCACGTAGTCACCCGGCGGCAACCCATCGAGAGAGACAGAGCCATCTGGGCTGGAGACAGCAAAGTACGGGTGATCAACGACACCAATGTAGGAATTCATCCAACCGTGTACATCACAACGCACCGGGACCATCACTTCAGCAACAGGGAATGACCGGTTTGTGTCCATGTTGACTGGCTGACTGACATTGAACCCCCGGTTTTCCGTTGGTGAAGCATTGATGTTATGCAAAAGGCCATCGCTGTTACGTAGTGTGATGTCCTGACCCACCTGAGCACCAAGTACATGTGGACGGTACGTGCAGCCATCCTGGTTTAGGACCACTGCTGAAGTCGGCGTGGGAAAGCTCAGAGACTCCAATCCTTCCTTCACATACACGAATACGTTAGCCAGCCCACCATTCTCACCACCAACAAAGCCTTCTTCTGTGGGAGTTGTCGAATGTTTGGCGGCGCACGTGGCCTCGGAGCCCATGTTGATCTCAGCCATCATCGGGGCCGTACCAGAAAAAGTCACCATGCCAGCAACATTTCCGGCAGTTGCAGCGTCAACCGGTGACTCGGCGGGAGCAGCATCAGCAGCCCCAGCAGCATCACCACCTCCATCGCCACCACCACAACCGGCAATGACGAACACACCTAATAAAAGCGCGGTATTCCGCAGTTCACCACATTTCTCAATCATGCTTCCTCCGTACCTACTTCGAGGTTCTCGTGTGTATCCAAGTCCCAATCAGCGCACCGAGCCCGGCGATCGCCAGAAGTCCCCCAATGATCGCCCACCAAAAGCCCAAGTCCGCATAGCCGGCTTCCCAGCCAGCTCTACTGTTTTGATATGATCCGAATGCCATTCCAAGCCAGATTACACCCACTGCCATCCCCGCCAATTGCCTTCTTTTTGCAGCTCTTTTCGCCCGTGCAGCAGCGTCTGGTTCCCGCCACATCCCACTTCCCATCTGCGCTTGGCGCACAACAAGAAGGCCGAATAGGAGTGTGAGCGCTAGTGCTACTGGCGGTGCAACATAAACAGCAACCGGCGTCGGCTGCCCGAGAACTAAGAAGTACCACGTACTTACCGCCCCCTGGCTGCCACTTTCACCATTGTCACCATCCCATGCTTGGAACGCCATCGGTACTGCCTGACCAGCGGTCAACGCTAAATCTTCTGCACCCTCAGTATCAAGGGGTCTCACGAAAAGAACTTTCCACTCACCATCAGCATGTTGCGCAGTTGCGCGAACATGTTGCTCAGAATCTGGCTGTCTGGCCGCGGTCCCCATGCCCCGGGCAATGCTCTCAAAGGCTCCTGCTATATCGCTCTGCCAAGTCCAAGTGTAGGCAGGTCTTCGGGTATCCCCTTGCAAGAAATAAGGTCGTTCCTGGCCTTCATATAGTTCCTGAGGGAACTGCACTACGAGCTGGTCAGCAGTACCTGAGCCAGTCGCCGCCCCCTCATCCTCCGAACCCATTGTGGTTACAACCTGGCCACCGAAATCAGTCCACAGTGTATCAGGGCTCTCGGATGGATCACCCCAACTCACGAGTAGCGCTAACTCTCGACCATCATGAACTGCCTGGACCCATACAGCATCTACCCGTGGATTGAACCAGCGAGGCTGGACGACAATCTGACCAGACAGCGGCACATAGAAACGTTCGGTTCCTTCCCAGACAACATCTGCGACCGTTTGAGGAAGAGGCGTGTCCGTAAGCAACTTCGCAGTAACTACCTCACGTACCTCAGGTTCATCCTCCGGTGAGAGGCTCCTTACGTAGTGTGCGAGACTCCAAAGATCCTCGTCCGTGATGACTCCCGCATCTACGATGTCGGAAAACGTCGGCATGGGCGTCCCATCTAGACCAGTTCTTAGGACTCGGTATATCTCCCCTACCTCCCCGCCTCCGTTGAATCTCCAGTTCTCAGTCAGATCTGCTGCGAAAATCGGGAAGCCCGTGTCATCGTTAAGCGTCGGCGCAGATTCACCGTCACCCCGGCCTTGTTCACCGTGACAACGCCAGCACTCAACCATTTGGTATACCTCCTCGCCCCGAGCAATAGCGTCGGCACCTCCACTCGTGGCTCTACCGAAATCCAGTGGAGTAGGCGGGTCACCCTGAAAGAACCGTGAGAATGTCTTGAGGTAGTCAACCAAGGCGAGTCTCTCGGCTTCCGTAAGCACTCCTTCCCAACCGGGCATTGCCGTCCCGGGCATGCCCTCGTTGATCACCTTGAGCATATCCGCATCGGTCGGCAGCTCGCCGGACGACGTAGTCCTGACCTGGTAGAGGGCTAACGTGAAGTCCCTCGGCCTAGGAAGCATCGTATTGGCGGCGGGCCCTGCCCCAGCACCATCCTCGCCGTGGCAGCCGGCACACCACTGATTGTATACCACCTGCCCATCTACCTGGGCAATCACATCTCCAGGCACTGCCAGCAGGCTCACTCCTAGAAGCAAAGCCACCAGCACCACACATTGTGGTGAGGAGCGGAGTTTTTTACTCAAACCGTTAGGGCTGACATTCTGAAGCACAGGCATCAGTGCTCCTCCCCTTCCACTTCCCACGTGCGCGGATCATGCCCCGTCTGCTCGTAAAGGAAAATGATTACAGACCAGATTTCATCCGCAGTGAGAAAATCCTCCCATGCCGGCATTGCTGAATTCCAAGGTGTTCCTTCATTCGGCAGCCCCGGACCACCCTTGGCGATCCTCCAGAAGACGAAGCTCTCCGTAAGCATCGCGATCGTACCGACGTCCTGGAAATTTATCGGTTGGGGGTTGAAGATCTGCGCGTAATGCCCGCGACCCTGGAGGCCATCACCGTGACACGCGAGACAATTTTGGTAATAAACCCGCTTGCCTTCCTCGTAGTGCTCCTCAAGCAAGCCTGTCGACCTCAGAGGATTCTCAAGTCCATCAAGAACCATCTGTTCGCCCTGGAACGTGATGGCTGAAGGGGGAGCCGGGTGAATTGCTCGGAAGCTTGGTGGAGCTGAGATATCAGGCTGGGCACTGAAGTACGTCTGGGCTGCTACCAGCGCGGGAACTATGACAAAAAGAGCACCACGCGCGATCCGTCGATCTGGTCGAACCAAGACGTCGTGAATCGGCTGCTTGAACTCCGACCACCGCTCTTCGTTGTCGCTCACCCAAAGAAGGATGCCCACAAGCGCAATGACCAGGTACTCCAGAACCACCGTGTTGGGTACCGGTGCGCTAGGCATACCGAATAAGGGTGGAATGAAAGGAATCCCGACCTCAATCAAGCCGCAGGCAAATAAGAAAACAGCGGTAGCTTGTCGGAAGGGCGTATTAAGAAACCTTCCCATCACTGAGTTTATCAGACGAAATGGAGCACCTAACAGGCGGAAAACAGACTTCAGAGCTCCCATGCCCTAGCCTCCTTGTCCTGCCAAGAAGTCCACGAGTACTTCAAGCTGCCGCGCGGTCAGCATATCAGCGAGATTGGGTGGCATAGAGCCAGCCAAGTGATCGAACCCTTCAGCGATCTCAGCTGCTGGATCAATGATACTACGTCGGATGCGATCTGTGGTGATGCGCGAGCCTATCCCATCGAACGCTGGCCCAAGCTCAGCTCCTTCGCCTTCGAGCATATGGCACCCTAGGCAGAGATTGCCACGCATAATCTCGAGCGGATCATTTGAAGCCACCATCGGCCCACCTGCGGGGGCTGCAGCATCAGCTTCTGCTGCTGCAGCCACGTCTGCCCCCGTGACGGTAACTACACCCCCCTGGTCTTGGAGAAAAGCGACAAGCGCCCAGATTTGCGCCCCTGAAAACACTCGTGCCTGAAAGACCATGGGATCAAAGCCACCCTCAACCACATAAGCCATCGGGTTCACCAGCGATTCATGGAGATACGTCTTACAGTCCTGGCCCGGGACCCGAGTCCCACATCGTGTTCCAATCGTACCCTCGCCGCCGTAGCCCGTGAGAAGGTTCGGGGCTCGAGTCTCCAGGCCGTGGCAGGTCGTGCACCCAGCGCCACCGCTGTAGAGTTCCGCTCCGGCCGCTACGAGTTCGGCTTCGCTAACATCTGAGGAAAAGCTGAGCTCTTCAGGCACCACGGATTCGAGCTGCGGAATCGCGTTCGCAATCCACGTATAGATGGCAATAGTACCGATCATCACACCAAGGATTTTGATATTCGTCATCCTATATCTCTTGGTCCCTGGCCACTGGAGCTGAACCTGTTGCTCCACCTCCCACACCCGAGATCACAGGTTTCTCAGCTAGGCCACCAACCCAAAAGATAAAGGAGACCATGCTGAGAAAGATCAGTACACATACGGAAATCACGATTGATGCGTAACCAAGCGCCGGGGTAGCCGCGTCAACACTTGTATCTCTCAGAACCTCAAACACATGCCAGTGTTGTCTAATTCCGCTCCTGGCAAAGCCCATCAAGCCCATGAGCCAAGTAAAGGTGACCGCGAGAATAAAAAGAGCGTACTGGGAACGTTCCGGCATCTCACCCCAGCGGATTTCTCCTCGAGATTTTGCCCCGCGCATCATCAACATATCAATCACAATGACAAGAACGATCGCGGTAATCACTGCAAGCACCTGATAAACACTGAATCCGATGCGCACAATGTTGGGGACGAAGTACCCATATACTCCGTAGAAAAGGACCACAGCTGCAGCAATGACAAAAAGAGCTCCCTGGATTGTGGTGCCCCTTTTCTCCCAGGACACAACCGCCTTCTTGTTGGCCCTACGGTAGAGTAGGAATGACAGAAACGTCGTCAGAATCATAAAGTTGACCGCAGTGTTCTTTGCGCTCATGACCCCAAGAGCGCCCAAGAATGGGTGAAATTGTCCACCCATTGCAGTAATCTCAGCCCGGTTCGCAATCATGTTGCGGGGGGTTGCCCAAACAGCGGCACCGATCAGTAGAACGAGTAACATCCATTTCGTGTACGGCATGAAGCGTTCCGCCCCAGGGATGCGGCCCATGCCAATCCAGAGGTAGTAATTACCAGCAAGAAAGAGAACGGCAATCAAGAAGGCTTGTACCACCCACAGCCAGCTCATGAACCCACCCATCATCGTGGTGCCCATCTGCTGGTTGAACTCGTAGATTTCTCGGCCTAGCCAGTAGCCAGCAAAGGGCAGTACGATGAGCGCGCTGATCGCGATGAAATTCCCGATGTAGCCCATCCAGTCGTAATGGGCACGCTCCTCATCAGTCTTCGCTGAAAGGAAGCGGAAGGCAGCATATGCCCCGACGATCGCGCCACCGAACACGATGTTGGCTATGAACCGGTGGATATTAATCGGCATCCAAGTCGCATTCGCAAATGCACTCCAGAACTGCACCATTCCCGGGGCGGTATCTGGGGTGACCTCGGCAGGCGGACTCATCATGTATGTGAGCCAGGAATTGGCGATCAGCATCACCGCCGTACCCCAGAGGTTAAGAAGGATACCTAGGCCCCAATGACCCCATTTTGCCCGACCCTTCTTCCACCGATCCCAACCGTAGTAGTAGAGGTAAAGCGTGAATGACTCGAAGAAGAAGATCCCCACATAAACCCACATGGATGGCGCAAAGATCTCCGACAGATAGCCCCATAGCCCGGGATAAAGTGTGATCAGCCCGAAGACGAGGACCGCGCCCCACATCGCTGTCGCCGAGTATGAAACCAGAAGCAGTCGTGTGAACTCCTTCGCTAGCTTGTCGTATCGATCGTCAGAACTGAAGATCCCGATCGCCTCAGCAACAACGGCAAACATCGGTACACCAAGCACGAATGCTGCAAAAAAGAGGTGAAGCTGAGCGGCAATCCAGATAGCGGCCCGACTTCCGATGATGGGGAAATCACCATATTCCCGAGGGGTGTAACCCTGTGCTGCCAAGGGTTCCATTGCGATCGCTATTAATCCAATAGCCACCACAATTGCCACTGGCAAGCTGGCTCGCATCCAGAACCATCGACCACGACTACGCTTAAGCATCCGTCGTCTCCCCACGCTCAGGGCCCTTTTCGCGGTCCTTTAAGAAAAAAGGAAGTCGCTTAGAGAAGTCCACGGGCATTTTCCGCCTCACCTCAGCCATTACCTCAAGATCAACCACGGTGTAGCCATGCCTGCGCGCGAAATCTTCTACTCGTTGAGTTACCACACCACGCACAAAACTAGGAGCCCGAGAGATGCGTTCTTCGGCCTCTGGTGTCCACACCATTTCTCTAGCAGATGCTGCTCCATAAGTCACCTGCCGGCGGGGCTCCACAAACGGGCGGTCACCCGGTGGATCGTAAGCACATGATTCATCGGGTCCGAGTGGGTCACCCGATTGAGCAAACGCACGTGCTCGGCAGCCACCACAGATTCCGCGGTACTCGCACCGTCCACAACGCCCTGAGAGTTCGCCCCCGCGCAACGCTGCAAATAAAGAAGATTCTCTCCAGATATCTCCGAATGACTCCTTCATCAGATCCCCAGCCACCGCTGGCATATAGGGACAGGGGGTCAGTTTGCCTTCAGGAGTAATCCGGCAGTACTGGACTCCGCACGGGCACCGCGTGGCATAGTTCAGTAGCGGAGATTCTCCGCCAGCCTCGATTACGTGCCTCATCAGCTGAGGTTGGCATTTCGAGCGGACCATCATTCGTCCACGATTAGCCTGCTCTAGCGCTACCAGTTCGGCCAGAACCTCCTCGTTTTCCGAAGGTGAAAGACCCTCCATACGTTCCCCTCGCCCGGTAGGAACCAAGAAATAGAGATTGAACGACACCGCACCTTTTTCAGCAGCCCACTCTACGAGATCGGGAAGCTCGGAGCGATTCCCTTTAGTAAGGCTCGTCTGAACAATGAAATCGAGTTCCTGCTCACCTAGACGCGTTACCGCATCAAGTGTTGCGGATAAAGATCCTGCGCCATGTCGGAAGCGGTCGTGATAGGCTGGGTTCAATGAGTCGATGCTCACAGCGACACCCCGAACACCCGCTTCCTTAAGAGATTCAATTCGTTCATTGCTCAGGCCGGTGCCATTGGTACCGACCACTACTGTCGCGCCAGCCGACGACGCGTGATCTGCTATTTCTTCCAGATCATTACGTACCAGTGGCTCTCCTCCACTTAGGATCAAGAGCACAGCGGGATTCACCGCAAGCACGTCATCCAACACGCGGTGGCACTCCTTCGTGGAAAGCTCGCTCTCCGCACTCTGCCAAGAGCCGGCAGATATATAGCAGTGTGAACACTCGAGGTTGCAGCGGCGGGTGATATTCCATGCCACTACATGGGGCATCGCAGTGTTGACCTGTGCAGCTTCGAGTTCGGGATCACGCTTCTGGGACAGATGAGCTGGTTCCACAGGGAAGTCCAAAACAGGAAGCGCCTCCTGCCCCCTCATAGCCGAATCTGCTCTAGCCGGGAAGGTGTCTGGCTTCACTCCCCAGCGTCCTGGTCCGTCATGAACGCTTCGACCGCCGCCTTCGCTTCCTCCGGCGTCGCGGTCTTGAAATCTACCGGACATTCGTCGGCGGCTTCTGCGACATCACGAACAGGACATCTTGTCACCCCGCTGGCCTTGGCCTCTTCGATGAACTTCCGCATCTCGTCGGAGAGGCCGTCCACGCCTTCCGCCGTAGCACGCAGCTGCTTCGCTTGAAGTTCGCGGAACATGACGAGCATGGTGTCCATGTCGAACTCGTCGGCCTCGATCATGGCCTCCTTGTTTTCGTCCATGACCAGGGTCGTCACACGCCAGAAGTCGTTATCGCGGGCGAAACGCTCGACGGTGTTCCGCGCGAGCGGCCGCGCGATCAACGGCACTGCTTGGAGCCGCCCCCGTGCCTCCTCGGTCCACACGACAGGATCACCTGCAAGCCGTTCGCGGCTCGAAACGTGCCCGGTGTACGGGCACTTCTCCGAGATCATGGGCGTCTCGGGCTCAGGATCCGCGTCGTGGCCTTCGACGAGCGTGCGCTTCATGGCCTCCTCGGCTTTCACCTCGGCGAGCACGAGCTCCTCGGCGGTGCCGATGCCCATGATGAGCTGCATGTGCGTCGGGAGAAGCTTGGTGATCGCCTCGTCCAGCCGCTCGCTCGTGACCATGGGAAGGCCGTTCGTCCCCAGAGGCGGCACCGCTGCTACCTGGACCTCACCGTTCGTGTCAGGAGCCGATGCTCCGTTGCCGTTGGCCGCCCCATCTCCATTTGTGATGCCGTTCACGCTGGACGCGAGCTTGCCGTTCACGGCCTCACGAGGTCGCTCGTCCTTGTAGGTGCCGTTGGCGCCCGCGCCGTAGTTGTCCAGCACGAACTCCTCCACGGCCCGCCGCGCTATACCCAGCGCGAAGGGAGGGACCCTGAGGATGCGCACTTCGGCGTCCGGGCCCCACTCGAGACCCGTCTCGCCATCCTCTTCGATCCAGGGGATTTCTTCCGGATCGACGTTCTGCGTGCCCACGAGCAGCACGCTCGCTTTCGTGAGCCGGATCAGGTTGTCGGACTGCGAGCCGAGGTCCGTACCGTCGATGCGGTGGCTGCCGTGCCGCGCAATCACGAGCACCGAGGGCTCGATCTCGCCTGCCCAGCGCAGGATGCAGTCGAACGGCTTGCCGATCAGGATCTGCGTCTCGACCTCGACCTCTGGGAACTCCTCAGCCATGACTTCCGCACGCTTTATGTTCGCCTTGCAGAGCTTGAGTAGACCCTTGTCGATAATGTTGTTATGGAGTTCCTCCTGCTCCTCGAACTTGAAGATCTTCGAGGCTTGCACAGACAGAACGTCCTTGATATTACCGAACACGACGTGGTGGTACTCGACATCGAAGGCCGAGCACACGTACAGCTTGGCGCCGTACTCCTTGGCCATCTCGAGCGCGAGTCGCATCGCCTTGTAGCTGTACGCTGAGCCGTCGACGCACACCATCCAATTGCCACCCTCCAGCGCTTCGCCGTTCCTCACGATGAGGGTGTCTTTCTCGACCCTGCGAAGAACCCGGCTAATCACGCCGCCGAGCTGCGAGAACTCCTGTTGACCGATTCCGTGCCCGCCCATGACCAACAGGTCGTAGAGTCGGCCGCTGGACCCGGCGAGCTTCTCATCACTGTCCTCGTCCTCAGCGATGATCCGACCCTTCTCGTCGATCCGGACGTCACCACGCACCTTGTCTCCGCCATCGTATTTGTCGGCGATGTTCGGGTCGAAGCCGATCAAGCTCGGGAGTCGACCCTCGCCGCCGTTGGCCTCACGGATGATCTCTTCGTAGTTGATGCCCTCGAGGAGCTGCCGCGTGAGCGGAACGCCCTCCGCCTTGCAGAGCTTGTCGGTCTCGTCCAAAAACGAGTCCGAGATGAGCTGCAGGCCCTTCTCGATCAGCTTGTCATGAATCTTCCGCTGACGCTTGATCTCCTTCGCCGACTGAAACTGGGCGGGGAGGCCTGTCTCGAGCTGCCGGAACCGCACATCATGGAGACGCGCAGCATACACGTGGTTACCGGTGATTCGACCCTCGGCACGCTTGCAGATTTCGATCGCCCTGGCGACGGCCCAATTCGAGTGATCGGAGTTGTCTACTGGAACTAGGATCTCTCGATACATGCTTGCCTTCGGATTATAGAATCTTTAGCTGACCCCCAACGCGGGTGCCAGTACAACAAGAGGATGCCAGCTCCTCCCCCACGCCACCTCTGACCCATTGCTCCATCTGCTCTGCTTACGACTATATGTGCGACAGGCCCGGTGGACCAAACCCCCGAGCCTTCCTGGTTAGACTTCAAGTTTCATAGAGCGTGGAGAACTCTTTTGTTGAGCAAACATCACTACTGACAAGTGCCTCAAGGCAGATGTTCCTTACAAGTATGACAAGCCCTGTATTACGGGAATTCTCAGTGCTCGCACCATCTTTCACAAGAAAGCCGCCACAAATTATATCTACAGTGTTCTACTCGGGCAACCAACCTTAAAGTGCCACCTAGGAGCACCAAATATTCATTCGCCGGCAGGGCTGACCAAAGCTTGTTTCAGTGGGGTTGCGGGTATCCTCAGCCGTCACTGGCTAGCCGCAAAGACCTAGTGACTGATCTCGCTAAAAATACAGTTACAACAGGTAGAATCAGCACCCAAACAACGAGCCCCAGTGGAAACTCAGTGCTAGTGCCAGCTGACACCGTAAGGAGGGTCTCGTGGAGGGCTTGGAATGGGCTAAAAGCTTCTATCACTGCCCATGAAGACTGAGGCAGGGGCGTCCTGAATACACCTGATAAGTGCAGCAAAAAGAGCGTTACAACTGCAGAAAACAGTGCCGTCTCAGCGAGAGACCTCGCTGCTGCCGCCACTAAGTTACCTAACAGATTCGCAATCCATATGGAGGACCAAAGGACGAGTACGGCCCTAATCCACCCATTCAGTGAGATAGAACCCAGTGTTGCGATCGTCAGGGCTGGTAACAGTTGAAGTGCATCGATAGCACTACCACCTGCCGCTCGCTCGATAAGAAAATGTGATGGCGGAACACCAGACCTAATAATGCGGCCGAAAAGCCCGGCTTCGGCATCACGCACAAGGGGAATCGCAGATCCGAATGTCCCAAAAATGGTGAAGAGCACCGTATAGACGGCAGCAGCATGAAATTCTGGTGCACCACCCAATGAGATTGCCAGTACAAGTACAACGGGCACCATAACATTAAACGCTAACAAACGAGGTCTTGCTAGCGCTATGCGAAACTCCATCACTGTTACAAGAAACTTCATCCCGGGAGTTCCTGTCCCGTAACTCTTCGGAAGAGCTCGGCTAGGCCTGGCTCTCTCACCTCTACCCCTAAAATTTTCACTCTCGCTGATATGAGTGCAGCCCATATCTCTGGCAGTGCAGCCTGTCCCCTGGTTGTCTCAAACACCAGTGGACCAGAGTCGTCCACCAACTCTACATCCTCCCCGAAGTACTGAGGCAATTCGATAGAGGCTGTGTCCACCGACACCTGGAAACGTGTCGCTGTTCCGAGGGAAGAAAGCAGCTCAATCTGAGAACCAGATGAGACCACTCGGCCCTCATCTATTACAAGGATCCTGTCTGCTAATTGTTCTAAGAAATTCAGATCGTGGCTGGCCATTACGATCGCCGAACCCTCCTGGCTGCATTTGCTCAAAATGTCGGCCAGCGCATCTCTGGAGACGGGGTCAAGCCCGACAGTCGGTTCATCTAGTAAAAGCAGCTTGGGCTGGTGAACAAGCGCCTCAAGTAGTAGCAGCTTCCGTTTAGCCCCAAATGAGTACGAGGACACAACCTTATCAGCCTCATTCGATAGACCAACCAAGTTCATGAGACCAGAAACCATCTCTGACACTTCATGTTTCTCAACCCCTGCTGCTCGAGCAAAAAAATGTGCATTCTGGATACCGGTCAACGAATTGAAATGCGCAGTTTCCTCTCCTGCATAACCCATTAAGACTCGGCTGGACTTCATACTCAAGAGCGGGCCAGCGATGGTTCCGCTTTCGGGGGTTAGTTCGTTCAGCAGGATGCGTAATAGCGTGCTCTTACCGGCACCGTTGGGGCCCAGGAGCGCAACTATCTCGCCCGCTGACACTTCCAGGTCGATGTCGATAAGCACCGGGGGGCTAGAAGCGTAGCGGAAATGCAATCCGGAGACCTTGATCAAGGAGGTCAGCCCACTGTCCATGACCACCGTCTCATCGGCCGTAGTGCTGTTCACATCCCCTCTAAACCTAGTTCAGATCTCGCGCGATCCATTACATCAGGCGTGATGACCTCTATCTGCTTTTCCTGAGCGTAGTCCGTGTAGATCCTCTTCACCATGCCACGAACAAATCTAGGGACACCTCCAAGCCGATCAGTCGCTTCGGGAGACCAGGTTACACGAATCCTGACAAACTCATGATCAGGAGTTAAGGTCGCGCTCGAACTTCCCTCACCCCCACCCGATGACACCTCATCATCCGAAAAAGCGTCGTCACGGGGAGTGTCCAACCTACTGCGAGTTTGCTGAAGTGGCTGCTCTGGGACAGTCCTGCCACCTATCTCAACACCCAAAGATGTCACGAGTTGAGTTTCCATGGGGTTTGTGAGCATTGCCATTTCACGATCACAGGCGCCGCACCTGAATAACGCGGTAATCGTCCCATCTCCAGGCAAGTCACGATCTGAAAAACTCATAATCTCATCGCATGGAACGCAGAGAAATTTCACTTTTTCTCCTCCCTTCCTCCGGGACCGTGCTCTACTCGCTCAGCCAGATCTGTGAATACCTGAGCTACAATCGAATCGCCCTCCGCTCCAACCGGGTCACCCCGGTCAGTCCTCAAACTTAATACCGGATCAAATGGAATTTCCGACCATAGTTCAAGGCCGACCGCATCCGCAATCTCTCCAGAACTCGGGCCGGTAAAGAGGGGAAGCAAGTCATCTTGGCCTGGCTGAATATACCCGGCCATGTTGCCTATAAGGCCAATACAGGGTACCCCGCCCTCGAGCAGCTGTGTCGCTGACCTGGCCACAACCGCTCCTGCTACTTCCGATGGGATGGTCACGAGAAGAACTTGATCAGGTTGTAGATGCGAGGGTCCTACTTCTGAGACTAGATCGAGAAAACGCCCAATCTTATCAGTACCAGGCGGTATATCGATGATCAGATAATCTATCGGCCCCCAAACAACATCTGAGATAAATTCCCGGAGTGCTACCGCCTCGGTAACTCCCTGCCAAACAAATTGATCTCGACCCGGCCCCTTCCATCTCAGGGGCACTCCTTCTTCTATAAGCAGGTCCGTCGAGATCCCCTTAACCCCAGCAACTCCAACCGCAGGTACAATACCATCCGGACGATCTTCCAACGGGCTCCCCGAGAGACCCAGCATTTTCCCTAAAGAAGGTCCATTCAGATCAGCATCAACCGCACCAACTCTTGCGCCGCGGGCTGCAAGAGCCACGGCCAGGTTTGCCGTTACTGCACTCTTTCCGACTCCCCCTTTTCCGCTTGCAATGACTATAATCGCTCCTACTTCAGACAGTCGGCTCGCCAAGCGGGCATGCTGTTCCCCGATCTGTTCTACAATTTTCGACTCCACTTCTCCGGTGAGATCAGCGTAGCCGCGTACCGTACGAGCCCGAGTCGTAGATCTCTCGCGCGGTGTCTTGCCAGAATCTGAAGTCGGTTCAGTCATCAACCTTACGGGTGGAGTTGATTGCCCGAAGCATCGAGAACCACCAGGGCATCAACCGGGCATTCCTTACAGGCCTCCAGGACTGTTTCCTTATCAACTTCGTTTGTGTCTGACGTGAAGATAGCAATCCCTTCCTCATCCATTTGGAATAGGTCAGGTGCCACCTCTACACACGTCTCGAAGCCAACACAGATAAGTCGGTCAATCTTGACCATCAAACCTGCGACTTGACGCTCCTCGATGTCCAAGGACTCCTCTCAGATTTTCGGGAAGGGCCTTCCCAGCCACACTGGGGGCACCACCGCCATTCGGCTATACGCACCAGCACCGTCAGGATCTTCCGCTGCACGGCTACGGTTTGTTCAAAGCAGGCTGGACAAACGTCGGCAGAATGCAAGACCAACAGGCTTCCGAGCCCGATGATGATCCAGCGAAGAAGCACGAGCCCACCCAGGACCCATACCGCAGCAAGGGAGATCTCCACTCCGATATACTCCAGAACTAATTAGTGAGTTACACCAACGTTAATCAGCTCGGCTAACACTCACTCCCACAAGCTTAAACATCACCCGAGTTAGTAGCGGTATAGAAATCGAAGCAATTAGAACAGGAAAGACAATCCCGCCGAAAGCCGCGCCAGCTACACCGGTTAGAACCTGACCACAGATTGTATAAACGCCCAGATACGAAGCAAAAAGAAGGAGAAGGCCTAATGTCTGACGACCACCCCCTCCTCCCTCAATGTTAATTGCAGCCCCACCCACATAGAGTGCGGCGAGAGACCAAAACAGTGCAATTGGAACAAGCCAAGCGACCACCGACGACCTCCTAAAGATCGAGATCAGAAAGCAACCTATGTTGGTATCGACTGCCTTCTATGGAAGTCCGGTCCAACCCCATGTTGGATCGGTTTTTCAACTTCAGAAATCCTACCACTGCGGTAGGGTGCATAACAAGATGACTCCTCCTGTCGAGATCCCCAACTTTCCCGCCTAGAGGGTCTTCATTACCGAACCAGCCGCAATCTGGAAGTATTCAACCTCCGAGTCACCATGCGCAGTCGAAATAAAGCATGCCTCGAAGGGTGAAGGAGGTAAGTACACACCAGCCTCTAGCATTCCATGGAAAAAAGAAGCAAAGCGCTCACGGTCACACGTCTCGGCTTCCTCCCAGGAATTGACGGTGTGCTCGGCAAAGTAGAAGCCAAACATACCCCCAACGACCGAAGTCTGAAGTGCTACTCCAGCGTTCTTTGCCTCATTCGCGAGCGCGTCCACAAGCGCATAACTTCTAGATTCTAAAGCCTCGTAGACAGCGGGATCTGTGAGATGTTCTAGTGTGGTCAGTCCCGCACGCATGGCGATTGGGTTACCGCTAAGCGTGCCTGCTTGATATACCGGACCCGCTGGAGCCATCTGGTCCATAATTTCTGCCCGGCCACCAAAGGCACCCACCGGAAAACCACCACCAATAACCTTTCCGAAAGTCGTAAGATCAGGAGTGATCCCGTACAGACCCTGTGCCCCGGATGGTCCGACACGGAAGCCCGTCATCACTTCATCAAAAATAAGTAAGGCTCCCCGTTCCGAGGTAAGCGACTGAAGACCCTCTAGAAAACCATGATTCGGGGTTATCAATCCCATATTTCCCGCTACTGGTTCTACAATCACAGCCGCTATGTTGTCCTGGTTCTCGTCGAAGAGGTCGGCAACCGCATCCAAGTTGTTAAACTGTGCTACCAACGTGTCCTCGGCTGCACCGGGGGGAACCCCAGGGGAATCTGGTAGGCTGAGTGTCGCCACCCCGGATCCCGCTCGTACGAGCATCGAGTCAGCGTGACCGTGATAGCAGCCTTTGAACTTCAGAATCTTTGAGCGGTGTGTATAAGCACGTGAAAGTCGGATTGCAC
Organism: Gemmatimonadales bacterium UBA1120; assembly: GCA_002313925.1. GTDB lineage: Bacteria > Gemmatimonadota > Gemmatimonadetes > Longimicrobiales > Gaopeijiaceae > UBA1142. The sequence goes on along the minus strand of DCAZ01000020.1, from coordinate 30,045 downwards.
TCATTACGGCTTCCGTTCCCGAACTCACCATCCGCACGCGCTCTACGCTTGGAACCACCTTGCATATATGCTCAGCAAGTTTGACTTCGTCAGGGCAGGGGGCCCCGAAGCTTGTCCCCCCCCTCACCGCTGCCTCGACCTCTGACACGATTGCCGGGTGGGCATGCCCAAGAATCATGGCTCCCCAGGACATCACTAAATCAAGGAGCCGCCGCCCATCCACATCAATCAGATACGCACCCTCACCTCTTTCGAATACCACCGGTACACCGCCCACTGCCCTGAAAGCCCTAACCGGTGAATTCACTCCTCCTGGAATGACCCTGAGACCACGTTCATAGAGCACCCGAGAACTGGTACCACCACCTCGGCTCATAAGGTCTCCTGTAGAATGTCAGAGTTGTGGACAGCCGTTGCGGCACGCATCCCCGATCGGATCACGGCCTCAATACTAGCCCCGTCGTACGCAGATCCCGCCAAGTGAAGACCTGGTAACTCCGTTAACCGAGCGCGGAGGTCACTAATGCGTTGGGCATGGCCGACCCGGTATACAGGAACAGACCAGCTGTGGACCCAGGTTTGAATTGGGGCCTTAGTGATCGCAAGACTCCCAGCCAGTTCATCTCTGGCCAGCGCCACAGCTTCTTCTGGGTTTTCAGGCCTTCCCTCCTTGTCAGCGGCTGGTGCCACACGGATAAAACACCTGAGAAGCACCTGATTAGGAGGAGCCCTGTATCGGAACTTTGCAGAGGACCATGTGCATGCGGATACACCATTGCCAATCCCACGACCATTGAGGTAACCATGTGCGTCTAGGGGACGACTGACAGCTGAGTTGGGGTACGCTAGGTTCACGACAGTGGTTCGGGCCGAGGGAACCTCCGGCACTGATTGTTGAACATCTGTCAGCTCGGAAAGCATGTCCCTAACGGCGCAGGCAGATGTAGCCATAACCACCACATCACATCTTTCCTCCACACCAGTATCCATCCGCACTACCCATTGTCCGGAGTCGCGGAATATCCTCTTCGCTCGGGTAGAAGTTTGAACATCATTTACCCCCAGACTACCCCGTAACGCTTCTGCAAGTGATGACATCCCCTCAGAGAAAGTCAGAATCGGCGGACGCGCAGTACCTTTATCATTTTCTTGAGCCCCTCCACCCCGGATCAGGCTACCACCATCGGCCTCTACCTGCACTAGAGGTGCTAGCGTCGCCTGAGCACTTAGTTCACCCGGGTCACCGCCGAATATGCCTCCGAGGAGTGGCTCATAAACCTCCCTATAAGCCCTACCTCCTAGCCGACGCTGGATAAAGCTCTTAACGCTTTCATCTTCACCCTTAAGCCGCCTGGGTATGAGGGGCTCGAGCCTTACCCTCGCTCGACCCAAGAGTGATAGGGCTGGATTGGACAGGAGTGAAGAGGGCCGTCCGACAGGACTCCCACCTTCAGCCAGGAAGGGCACGAACCCACGATTATCGCGGCGATAAGCCCGAACTGAGCACTCAACTGCAGGAGTAATCTGATGAGCTAGTCCAAGCTCCTCTGCTAGAGACTCCACCTCTCCGGTCCGTGGGACCCAAGAGTCTGCACCACCCTCTATAACGAAGCCGGAGCTGCGTTCAGTGCAGAGCTTGCCGCCAATTCGATCTGACGCTTCTACTAAAACGACCTGTGAAACAGCTGTTTTCTCGTTCTCACTCGAAGCTAGGCTCAGCCGAAACGCAGCTGTGAGTCCCGCCAATCCACCACCCACCACAACAATACGGGGGGTTGGCGTCACGCAGCTGTGGCTTCGTAGGAACGCACCGCATCCATCGCTATAGTCACAGAGTGTGGTGGCGTTTGAGGAAGTATCCCATGTCCCAGGTTGAAAATGTGGCCCGGACGCCGATCTACCCTCTCCATCACATCTATGACTGCTCTGCGAATGTGTTGCTCTGAGCCCAGGAGTGCCGTGGGATCGAGGTTGCCCTGAATAGCACAGTCCATGCTAAAGCGGTTCCAAGCCTCATCGATTGAAAGGCGCCAATCCACACCGAGCACGTCACTTCCCACTTGTGACAGCAACTCGATGAGATGGGGAGCACCAACCGCAAAATGAATCGTGGGGCAACCGGTCCCCTTCAGATTATGAAAGACAAATCTAGAGTGCTCCATAACCTGCTTCTCATACGTGATAGGATTGAGCCAACCCGCCCAAGTGTCGAAAAGCTGTAGAGCATCTGCCCCCGCCTCCGCCTGTGCTGTTAACCATCTGCCAGACACCTCTCTCAGCTTGGTCATGAGTGCAAGAAATGCTTCCGGCTCATTGGACATAAAAGACTTCACTCGACCAAAATTCTTGGTTGGGCCACCCTCTATTAGGTAGCTCGCAAGAGTGAATGGGGCACCCGCAAAACCTATGACAGCGGTATCTTGATTCACTTGTGTTCGTACTGAGGTGATCGCCTCAAGTGTTGGGCTCAGGTGGTCCCTTGGATCAAAAGGCTTGAGGGCTTCCACGTCCGACGGAGACTGAATTGGATTTTGGATCACTGGTCCTTTGCCCGGGACAAAGTCCAGGTCAATGCCCATCGGTACCAGGGGAAGCAGGATATCTGCGAATATGATCGCAGCATCAAGGTCAAAGCGCTCCAGCGGCTGAAGCGTGACCTTGGATGTGAGTTCAGCATCTGCGCAGATATCTAACAGAGAGTGGGCCTCTCGCACTTTTCGGTACTCGGGTAGATACCGCCCAGCCTGACGCATCAGCCAAGCCGGTGTTCGGTCGACTTCCTCGCCCCGGCACGCGCGCACCAAGCGAGGAGTCAAAGCCAATTCGTCCCCTTATCACCTGGAGACACGTGTACCCCTACGTATACCGGTGTATCGCGCTCTGTATACAAACGTGCCTCAGTCATCCTAAGGTCAACGACAAGTGCAGAGAAAGCACTCAGATCAGCTGACTCATACGCCACAACGAACTCCTGATCCTGGAGCCCAGTCGAGTAAAGTAGAAGCTGATCGATACCCTCATGTTGTTTCCCGATACGAATATGTCCCGTCATCATTCTCCGTCGTTCTTCGACAGAGTGTTGATACCATTCATGGGTTTTAACGAACGGATATACAATCAGGTATGGCAGAGAACGCTTGACCATTGGATCAATCTCTCTGTCAGCACTACCCCGAGCATATTGCGATGGGCGCGTGAACCCCCAGAGAACATCCACGATGTGGATATAGCTACGATATGGTCTCTGCACCTCAAGAAACTTCTCGAAGAAGTTAGCTGGAGCTTGATCGTCCTCAGTTGGAATCGAACTCCACACAAGCACGTCTCCGTCGGTCCGGGTCCCGCCCGTCCTATACAAGTGGACTGAATCAGCCATCTCCGGAAGTGCTGTGCGCCAAGCCTGAGCAATCTCCGCACGCCCCTCCTCAGGCAGAGCCCAGAAAGACGAGTTGAAGGCGAAAATGCTGAAGTGGCTTAGGATGCTTCGTGAATCCATTGTGCGACGTCCATCGCGTGGTATGTGATTATGATGTCTGCTCCAGCTCGCTTCATTGAAGTCAGGGTCTCGAGCACTACTGAGCGCTCAGCTAGCCATCCCCTTTCAGCTGCTGCCTTAACCATCGCGTACTCACCACTAACGTTATAGGCAACTAGCGGAACGCCCTCGAATTTCCTTCGCAGCCGCCGAACGACATCCAGGTACGCAAGCGCTGGTTTGACCATGATAAGATCGGCTCCCTCAGCTAGGTCCTGGGCAGCCTCCCTGATAGCTTCGGAACCATTCGAAGGATCCATCTGTTGGCCACGTCTATCCCCAAAAGACGGAGCTCCTTGGGCAGCATCCCGGAAGGGACCATAGTATGCCGAGGCATATTTGGCCGAGTAGGACAAGATTCCGACCTGTTCGTGCCCGGCTTCATCTAGCGCGCCCCGGATCACCCCTACCTGACCGTCAATCATACCTGATGGGGCTACTAAATCCGCTCCGCTCTCTGCCTGTGAGACCGCGATCTTCGCAAGAGCTGCAAGCGTCGCATCATTGTCGACGTCCATCCGATCATCTAAGAGCCCACAGTGGCCGTGATCCGTGTACTCACACATACATGTATCCGTCACCACAACGAGGTCTGGTATTTCCTCCTTGAGGGCCGTCACGGCACGCTGGACGACTCCTTCAGAATCATGGCTCCCACTTCCGATAGCGTCTTTCAAGTCCGGTATGCCGAATAGAATCACAGCACGGATACCTATATCGCTCGCAGAACGCGCGCGTTCGATCATTCGATCCACTGACTCCCTGAAGACCCCCGGCATCGATTCTACCGGCTCACTTTTCCCACTGCCGTCTACAACAAATAGTGGAAGCATGAGGTCATCGGTCGTCACTCGAGCTTCTTGAACGAGTGCTCGAAGCCCGGGACTGCGACGCAGGCGACGCAGGCGATGAACCAGATGAAGGTCATCCGTCCGCCTCGCTAACCCGACCAACCTGTCTTGTTCGAATGATGTATCCATTACCTACCAGCCTTACTTGTGAACTCAGTAACGAGTGCACTCACGAGCCCCTCCATCGTGTGCTCCTCTGCTTCAACCTGCACCTCCACTCCCATGTACCTAACCGCGGAGGATGTCAGTGGGCCAATGGTCGCGATCATCACACCAACCGTCACATCTCGCCAGTCTGGGCCTAATTCAAGGAACCCCCTAATAGTTGAAGGGCTTGTAAACGTCAGCACATCCACTCCTCGCTTCAACTCTATCACCGCATTTTCTGGTGGCGGCTGAGTTACAGTCCGATATGCGACAACCTCATCGACTTGGGCACCGCGTCTGGCCAGAACCTCTCTTAAAGTTGGCTCTCCAATATCAGCCTTCATGACCAAAATGCGCTCGTCCGCAACTGGATTTAGAGTCTCGCCTAAGCGCTCGGCCACATATTCATCCGGTACGAAAGAGACTGTCGCACCCCCAGCTACTAGCGCTTGCCTTGTCGCAGGTCCCACTGCTGCCAACGAAACTTCCGCCAACCGATCTGTAGACATGCCGATCTCTAACATTCGCCGAAAGACACTACGCACACTATTTACGCTAGGAAAAACAACCCACCGGTAAACCTTAATCTGTGAAATCGCCCGGTCCATCTCTGCGTAAGAAGCCGGGGCAATGATCTTGATCGTAGGGCAAAGAATCGTCTGAGCCCCCTGGGCCTCGAGTCTGGCAGATAGCGACTCAGCTCGTTCGAGCTGGCGGGTTACTACGATTCTCTTTCCCATCAACGGGCCCTGTACCACATCGCGCATCACAGTAGCTCTCTGGCTCCTTCGCTAAGCATTTGTGCTGCAAGCTTCTCCCCTAAAGCCTCGGGATCACCACCCGTTACTTCTCCTCTCAAAGAGAGGCCACCGGTATTGGATCCGACAAACCCGAGGAGCTTCAGTTGACCGGACTCTCGCCAGGCATGGGCCCCCACTGGTAGAGTGCATCCACCTCCTAAGCCTCTGAGAAATGCTCTCTCTGCTCCTGTCGTCGCCCTAGCGTCTAGGTCGTCTAAACTTTTTACTACTCGGTGTAATTCAGAATCCTCATCCCGCATCTGCACTGCGAGTGCTCCCTGGCCCGGCGCTGGTGGAAATTCCCGTACCCCTAGTTTTTCACTAATTCGATCTTCTAGTCCGAGCCGAAATAGGCCAGCTGTTGCCAGCACAACGGCATCATACATCCCCTCATCCACCTTACGAATTCGGGTATCGACGTTGCCCCTGATTTCGACTACATCAAGGTCAGGCCGGTGGAACATCAACAACGCAGCACGGCGTGGACTTCCAGTTCCTATCCGAGATCCATGGCCCAAAGACATCAAGGATGCTCCAGAAGAGCTCACCAACGAATCACTCGAGTCGTGCCGCAGAGGTACCGCTGCAACTGTTACTCCCGCGCTATCCTCTACCGGCAAGTCCTTCAGAGAGTGCACCGCGACATCAATACGCCCTTCAGCTAAAGCGGCTTCAAGTTCCGAGGTAAAGTGTCCCATGCCCGGAAGACTACCTAGATCTTGATGCTCATCACCTCGGGTCCTGATTTCTACAAGCTCGACCGAGCACGCAGGAGCCGCTCTTGTTAGATGTTCTGAGACCCAGCGGGCCTGCCACATCGCCAGGATTGATCCACGCGTTCCGACGCGCACCCTATCGGAGGGCAAAAGCTTCTTACTCTGGCGGGGTGGGCTCGCCCGGATCACCCAGATCAAACAATTCGCTAACGGCACTCAAGAGCTGTGTGTGGCGGCCGTTGAGTTCTTCGGCTCCGCGCAACCGCAACATCGGTGTGTGAAACAACTTATTCACGATAGACCGAGTCAGGCGGTCCACATCCTCTTGGTTGACAGCCCCGTTAACTGATCCAAGCCAGCGCCCCACTTCATAGTCTCTGATTTGCTCAGTGGTACGTCGTAGCTGAGTTATCAAGGCCTCTACTTCCGTGGATTCCGGACTGTGTAGATGAGTATCGACCACATTATCAACCACAGCTTCTGCGGGGCCTACTTCCCCTAGCCGGAGAGACATATGGCGGTCCAGGCGTGACTTAACATCATCGAGCGTAAGCAGGCGAATCCCCTCAAGTTCTGCGACGGCCGGGTCAACATCCCTCGGGATTGCGAGGTCAATGATCAGGAGCGGACCCACTGTATTTGCTCGTTCTGCAAGAGATTGTCTTACAGTAGCTTCGTCGATGGTTGGCTCATCAGAGGTAGTTGCGGTAATCACTACACTTGCATTCTCTAGAAGCGTAGGAAGCTGATCGAGTGCAGCTGTTTCAGCTCCTATTTCCACGGCTATTTTACGAGCACGGTCCGCTGACCTATTCACAACTGTAATCTTTGAGGCACGAGCTCGGCCAAGAGCTGAGCACACCAGACTACCTACCTTCCCCGCACCAACAACTACAATGCTTCCCCCTTCGAGGTCACCCAACTCGTCTGTTGCAAGATCCAAAGCAACCGTACCTAAACTTGCAGAATGACGGCCTAGTTCCGTTTCCTGCCGGACACGTCCGCTTGCGCGAGCTGCGATCCGACCAACGTCTCTCAGGACACTCGCCGCGCCATTCCAGCTGGAAGGTTTCACAAATGCACGCGCCACCTGTCCACTGATTTGATGCTCACCTACAACAACGGAATCCAGGCCAGCAGCCACCCGGGCAAGATGTCTTATGGCGTCTGCATCCCTCAGTTGGTACGACACATCAGAGCAAACAGACTCGGCATGCACGAAAACCTCACCGGCAATCAGATGGGCCGCTGTATCCTCATGGACAGGGTCCACAACTGCATAAATTTCGACTCTGTTGCACGTAGCCAACACTGTCATTTCCCTGATCGGTGGCTCTGAGCCGCCCTCCCAGGAGTCTTCAAATCGTCGACGTAATCTTTCCGCACCACGTGCGAAAGATCCGAGGCGATCCACGCTGGACGTATGATGACTCGCACCCAGTACTAGAAGCGTAGCACTGGTTTCGCTGGCAGGTGTCGGTTTTGGCATGGTCGGTAGGGTAAAGATTCCCGTGACTGGGCGACAGATCCGCTCAACGCTTCCTGAAGCGCAAGCTTATGCCGCGAATCATGGGGCCGACGAGTCCGCCGACCGTACCGCCGATAACGCCCAGTGCAACGATCACACCCCAATGTTCTATGGGGCTTCCCCCCTCAGCTACGGCCTGTGTGGCCGTTACACCGGCGAAAGCAGCGAACGACAGTAAAGCACTCCAGAGCGTCCACTTCAAGACCCCCTTGGATTCAGGCTTCATTCGCACCCCCATTTGTGCACCAGGCTCCTGGGTTACAATTGCAACCCCGTAAGAGTTCGGCCCCGGGGGATGCCAATGCTGCTTCCACTAGATCTGCCATAAGCTCCAGCAGTGCAGATGAATCATGAGGTACTGGAACCCGATAAAAATCTAACCCCTGAGATCTTGCGAGATCAGATAGGTCGTGGTCCAGCTCCGAGAGTGTTTCGGATTGCTCTTGTATGAAGCTAATCGGGACAACCACAACCCGATCCGCATCTAAGCTAGGCATGAGTGTCTCATTATCAGGCTCTACCCAGGGGATAGGCCGGTTTCCGTGGTTTTGGTACCCGAGGACGTACTTCACATCCCCAAGGGAATTGGCGATAGCAGAGCACAGAGCTTCTACATAGTGTGTGTACGGCAGCCTTTCCAGATACTTGAGAGGGGTGCCATGTGCACTGAAGTAGAGGAGTGAGCCCGGTTCGAGTAAATCCACTCCCGCGCTTTGAGCATACTCTCTGATTGCCGTCTCCCAAATCGCAGCAAAATCTGGATGTGCATGCCAACCCCCAACAGCAACGACTTGGGCAAAGCCCTGCCGGGCTTCCACCTCTCTCGAAAGCTCGTCGAGAGAGGCTACCGTCGTTGAGCGACCACACACTGGATACGTGGTAAGGCCAACTATTCGTTCAACCTCCTCCTCCTGACACCATAACACAGCATCACTGATTGACGGAGTCAGGAACTGAGTGCCCAGCGTGACAGGTATTGCCAGATCACGCCGGGCCAACTCTTTCTCCAAACCTTCGCGCTTGGCTTGAAGTTGAGGCATTAGAGGGGAGCCACCTATCGCCCGATATATTTCTGTCAGCGCTGGCGCACGTGCATCGGCTAAGAACCGCGCCCTAGCTTCCGCACCTCCGGGATTTTCATCCTCTAAACCCGCGTTTGCTAGAAAAATACGTTCCAAGAAACCGGTGACTTCCTCTTGGTCCACACCCTCCGGTTCCCCGAACCCTAGCAGCACAACAGCGGTGCGGCTACTCACGCTAGGTTCTCATAACTTATTAGAGGGCACATCTCTATTAATCTCCAATTATTCTTTGAATATTCAACAGCAGACACTTAGTCAGTAGATCGCCCGGACTTTGTTCTTGCCAGACCAAAAATCTGTACATGCTTGTACTAGCTGGACGAAAACCAGGGTCGGGATGCCTAGCAAGCATCGCGCACCTGGGCAAGAGTTGCACTGATACCGCCTTGCTCGCACTTAAGATCCCAGGATGAACAAACACTGTTTCTCGTCCCGAGTAGCGTTGCCATCTAGGGGCTCCAGCTTCTAGCATCCTCTGTCAATGCAGCCAAACCTTCCTCTCCTTAGGTCTAGCGCCATGAGAACCCAACTATATTTCTTCACATTCGTTGCTGTGCTTCTTGGACTCTCCTCAGCTAAGCTCGCTGCACAAGAGGAGGTCACTTACATCAATCCTCGCACTGTGAACGAAAGCGGGGGACCATTCAGCGGTGCGGTACTAGCAGGGAACACACTCTATATCTCAGGCACTTTAGGGTTGGATGCAGATGGTGAGGTGCCCGCAGCAGTAGATGTGGAGGCCAGAAATGTCTTGAATAACATACGCGGCCAACTTCAGGATGCTGGGATGACCATGGATGACCTTGTGTTAGTTCAAGTTTATTGCTCAGACGTGGCGTTCTATGACACGTTCAACGAAGTGTACCGGACGTACTTCTCAGCTGAATTTCCAGCACGAGCTTTTCTCGGGTCTGGCACCTTACTACGTGGCGCGCGCTTTGAAGTAATGGGAATCGCAGTAGACCACTGAGATTACGTTAGCCTTTCAACCACAGTATGCGTTCACGCCTTCACCAAATTCATGCGAACGGAGCTATGACGATGCGGCTGGCTTTTCTCTTTTTGTGCCTCTCGCTTTTCATCCCAGATCGACAGGGCCAGGCCCAGATCAACAGACGGAGCCGTACTCCGCAGATTCCGCCACCGACAATCCTGGAGTACAAACCTCGATCAACCCTAATCGTACCCGAACACGAAGTTCCCCAAGCCAAGTTCCCGGCCGTGGATTTCCACGGCCACCCTCCTGCACTCAATAGTCCCGGCACCATCCAGAGTGTCGTCACAGCAATGGACGAATTGAACCTTCAGGTCATGGTCCAGGCTCGAGGAAGTTCTGGAACCGCGCTAACACGACAAATTCAGGCAGTCCGAGCTGCAGGTATGCAAGACCGATTCGTTTTTTTCACCACGGTTGACCTCCGAAGTATTGGCCCTGGATCAGGCGCTCGGATCACATCTCAGTTGGAAGAAGACGTCACTGCCGGAGCAGTTGGTATCGGTGAAATCGGCAAAGGATTCGGCCTTCTTACACGTAAGGCTGACGGTAGTCGCCTACAAATGGATGACCCGGAACTCGACGTTGTATGGCAAACGGCTAGCCGTTTAGGGATCCCGGTATTCGTGCATACGGGTGACCCAGCAGAGTTCTTTGAACCCCTCGACTTTGAGAATGAGCGCTGGCTTGAAATGGCACTCTTTCCCAACCGTCGCTTTAATGATCGTTCACGTTTCCCAGAATTTAATGAGCTAATGGAGGAACGTGACCGCATGCTTGAGAGACACCCAAATACAACGTGGGTGCTGGCTCATATGAGTTGGTACACACAAGACCTGGGCAGGCTGGGCGAACTTTTCGACCGCTTTCCAAATGTCTATGCAGAAGTCGGTGCAGTGCTTTATGACCTAGGAAGACAACCCCGTTTTGCGCGCGACTTCTTTGTCAAATATCAGGACCGCATCCTCTTTGGTAAGGATTCATTCCAACCCGATGAATACCCCTACTATTGGCGGGTATTTGAGACAGAAGACGAGTACTTCGACTACTACAGGGATTACCACGCCTTCTGGAAACTCTATGGAATGGGGCTACCCGATGACGTGCTCCGAAAGATCTACTACGAGAATGCTCAGCGCATTATCCCGAACATGCCAACAAACGGATTCTCAGGGGAAAACTAGACACAGCTGGCAAAAAATCTGTTGAGGGACTTGATCTGAGTAAATTTACTCGGAATCCTCAATTATGATTTCGTTTTCGTTCTTTTCGTTCAGGTCATCAACCATCGCCTTAACACGACTTCCTGTATCCACCAATCCTATGATCCTGGTTAGAAAGCGGTTAACCAGAAACCCAACCCCTATGAGTCCCACCACCAGCTTGTACATCATCGGCAAGAAAGCCACTAGCATTACAAAACCGGCTATCCACCAAGGGTTGATTCTCACCCGAAATACTCCTGGTCATCGGCAGGAACTCCGTGATGCGTCGTATAGCAACTAACAACAGCGGAGCCTATAGGAATCCTCACAGTCCGAGCCAGTAGTTCATCTTGATGATGAATCTGTTGTCTGCCGGCGCCTCTAACAGTGCAGTGGCGTCTCTCTGGAAATCCAAGTTCCCCGCGAACGCATAATCAGACTGCCTGCGTTGCCATACTAGGAAAAGCGTCGAACCCGGCCTGTATTCCCAACGCAGGACAGCGTTGCCCACAAGGGAGCGCACATTAAAGTCTCTATCACGGAAAGAATAATCCGCCGTGCCATCACCATCGAAGTCGACGTACTGCCTGCCTTCCAAGTCGCAGATTCCTGGACAAGCTACCCCTCCTGCTGTATTAGAGCCTGCTCCCGGATTGAATTCCAAAAAATCATAGGACTTCGATGTGGCCAGTTGCTTGTACTGAACATAGTCACCCGAAGACAGCAGGGGCTGTGCAAAAAGCTGCAGCGATAGCCTGGGAGTAAAAGTCCAATCTAACCGGGTTTCCATTGATACCGTGCGCCGACTAAGGTCAGCAAAGAGGTAACGAATTCCGAATGTTGGGCTATACGGCATGGTTTCTGTCGCAGCAACATACTGGTGCCCTGAATTGTCTTCGTTATACCTCGGAGTTACTACAACTTGAAGTCTTTCGGAGGGTTGAACTTTCACATCACTCCGGACTGTCCAACCACCGCCGACACCCTGGCGGTCATCCTCCATCTCAAAATGAGAGCCGAAGCTCACCGCCTTCCGCCGATCACTACTTAGGTTAACCGACCACTTCGTAGAACCCGGACGCACCATCATTGGACCCCCGCGAGTGGCAGACCGGCTCATCGCTCGAGGTGTATACGTCCCACTAGTTCGGAGATTCCAGTAGTTCAGGAATTGACCGTTAGCATTTGCAGTAAAGGCACCCCGGACCCGGGCATCACGCCATGATCCACTAGACCAGAAGTCGTCGAGTGCTTCGTGGCTCCAGTTGTGATAAGTCCAGCCACCAAAGCTATAGCCCCGAAATAATCGTCCCGGCACGATCTCCTTATAATTGATCCTTGCACCAGCGTCGAGTCGCTCCCCGGTGGGATAAAAACCCAATTCATTGATCTCGAAGCCGTTAGTGATCTGAGAACTCCAGACCGACCCCGTCCAGTGCTCACCCTCCCGTTTTTCCAAATTCAAACGCCAGGCAAGTCCACTAATTGTAGTGGCCGTCTCATCTAAGGATGCCCGAGTCACGTCTGGCCGCTGGAAGTAGTGATTACTTGCCTTTTGAATCCTTGTTATTGCTTCTTCGGCTCCTCGCACATGACTACCCGTCACATAAGCGAACATTCCATACTTCCCATCCCGCCACCGATGATCAAGTCGGAGGCCCCCATTAAAAGCCGATGATGCCAGCCAGTTATAGGATTTGTCGCTGGGGAGCGCTCTACGTAGACCACTCACAAGGCCTCGGACCTGCGAAGCTCCATCACCGAAGTCTTTTGCAAGACTCAGCACCCCTACCTCCGACCGGGGTTCGACAAGGAACTCGTTTTCTGATCCATCACCAAAAACTCCCTGACCGAACTCATCTCCGGTAACCGCCCCTAGAACACCAATAGAAATACCTTTAGCAGTTCTTCCCGACAGCTTTGCGGCACCGAGAATCGTAGCATTCTCAGGGACCTGGCTATGCTCCGCTTCGTACGGGGCGCGACCGTGAGGAGCACGACCAACCCGCCGGCTGTAAAAGAGCTGATTGTTCTTGCCCGACAGTGTGAAGTCGAAGATTCGTGCGTCTTCAACGAAGAACGGGCGTCGTTCACCGAGAAATGTCTCAAATGCGCTGAGATTGATCACCGCCGGGTCAGCTTCAACTTGACCGAAATCAGGGTTGATCGTGGCATCTAGGGTGAACGAGGCTCCTAGGCCATAACTGAGATCGAGACCAATTCTCCCATTTGTAGCAGTGCCATCGAAAAACGGGTCTCCCGGAGTAGCGGGTGCACTGTGGTAATTACTGAGAACGTAGGGAAGAAGCTCAAAGCGTCGAGACGGGTTGTCTACTAGCACACCTTCCATCTCCGCCATCCGGCTCGCGATGCCTTTCTCAAGTTTTGAGAGCAGAGCGTAGTAGGATTCTTCTGCACTAGCGACACGCCGGCGAAAGAAGTTAATCCCCCAAGTTTGGGGATCATCGCTTGCTTCGTAACGAATCTGAGAAAGGGGAATACGGATCTCCGCGGACCAGCCATCCTCATCTCGCTGGACTGCAGAGGACCAAACGGCATCCCATGCACCATCCAGCTTGTCATCATTGTATAGGTAATGGTCTCGCTGAACGTTCGCGACACTCAACGAGAAGATGTAACCGGTTAGATGATCACGGTTTGGATCAAGATGTACAGAGAATTTGTCAAAGATGCCGTCAGAGTCACGCCGAGTAAGTCGTGACACGATCTCCTCCGGCTTAGAATCCCACATCCGAGCTCCAATCCAGATCGCCCCGTCACCGAGAAGAACTCTCACCTCTGTATCATCCTTCGCTGGCTCGCCTTCTATCGGTTCCTTCGCTGTGAATCCGGTGAAGATTTTCGCCATCTCCCAATCTGGCTCATCGATACGGCCGTCGATTTCAATCGGTCCGAGTTCCCGGGTAGCATCAAGAGCTTTATTCGAAAACCCCTCGGCAATCTCACGAAATTCAGCATCCGTAGGTGTCATTTGATCCAACAAGGGGCTGAGCGAAATATCCTGTGTCAGTACCTCCTGTGGAGCTACGACAGCCAAAGCCATGAGCACCAAAAACGAAGGTTTAGAGCAGCCGCTACCTAAGAACATGTATTTATCTCTTTGCTACCCAGCGTTCAGTGGCATCATGGAGCGGGATCGGCGCACTTGAAAGCCGAGCAAGGTCAATCTGAGCAGCCATATCGTGTACTTGTTCCAGTGATGCCCGGTCATTAGCGAGAATATTCAGCAGGACCTCAACCACCTCATCATCCAGTGTATCCATAGCAACAATCCAATTATGTACTGCTACCGTCTTGAGGGTTTCCTCCACCCCTGGATAGGCTCCGGCCGGAATCTCAGCAACCGAATAGTAAGGATGTTCTTCTCTCATCGACGTCACAACTTCTGGATCGACCGGTAGCAGTCGGACACCTGCGATGGTTGTCGCCTCAAGCACGGCAGCGGCAGGATAACCCACAGAAATCACCGCTGCATCAATAGCTCCATCCCGGAGCGCTGACGAAGATTCACTGAAAGATAGATAGCGGGGTTCCAGGTCGTCGTAAGTTAAACCGTGTGCTGCCAACAGATGGCGGGCCATCTGTTCCGTACCACTTCCCGGAGGACCAACAGAGACTTTCTTACCTCCGAGATCACCAATACCCACATCCGTAGAATTTCGCGGAACCATCACATGGGTGAGATTCGGATACAGAGGAGCAACAATCCTGAGGCCAGGTACCGGCTCCATGCCTCCTGAACCGAAGTGTGCTTGGTACGCTGTCACCGCCAGAACCATCCCAAGGTCCATCTGGCCATCAGCAAGTCGGTTAATATTCTCCACCGAACCACCACTGACTTCTGCAGTGTACTGCCTTACTGGATCTGCCAAACTCATACGACTCGCCAACGAACCACCAAGGGGATAGTAGATCCCCCCGGTTCCAGCTGTCCCCAATGACAAGAATTGCTGCCCATCTCCACAGCCACCTAATAAAAAGAGGCATGCCAGCAGAGAAGTGCCAGGTTTATTAGATAGTATTTTCACTCGACCAACTCGCCTTTGAATCAAGCCATGGAACTGACGTCCATTCTAACTAACAAACAATGGTTTGACTGCAGGTCAATGACGGGAGGTAAAGATGAACGCTAATAGAAGCAACCCGAGGGCATCTGTGGGAAGACCGGGATGAACTAATGAAAGGGCAGCGCACCCAGCGATCGCTCGTTCCCAAGCTCTGAGCGGGCGGCGGGCATATCCCATACCTGCGGATGCGAGAGCGATGACCCCTAATAGCCCAGTCACAAAAGCCAACACGATTTCGACAGGGCTGCCTATCAGAAGTAGCTCCGGTCCGTATACAAACATAAACGGCACCACGAAGCCCGCCCCTGCAAGGATCGCGGCAGATATAGACGTCTTAAGCGCCGGCGATCCGGAGATACCTGCGGCCGCAAACGCCGCCAAAGAAACCGGAGGTGTCACATTGGACATACAGCCGAAGTAGAAAATAAATAGATGGGCTGCAAGCAGCGGAACGCCGAGTTGCACCAGCGCGGGAGCACCCAAGGCTGCAAGGACAACGTATGCAGCAGTTGTCGGGAGCCCCATACCAAGAATAATTGAGCCTATCGCTGTCAGCATAAGCGCTGCTAGGAGACTGCCGCCCGAAATCGTCACTATTAGTTCCGACATCCGGAGACCAATGCCCGTTAGTGACGCCACACCTACCACAACCCCTGCTGCAGCACATGCTGCAGCAACCTGAACAGCGCCACGGCCCCCACGTTCCATAACCTCACCCAATTCAGGCAATGAGGGCCGTGTGGTAGGTCGAAGAAATGCCATGACTAAAGCAGAGATCACTCCCCAAAAAGCCGCCCTCATCGGTGAGCGCCCCATGGCCAGTAGCAGCACTATGGCCCCCAGGGGCAATAATAGGTGCAGTTTATCGCCTATTTTCTCTGGGCTGGCTTCCTTGACTGGCTCGATACCCATTGCAGAAGCTCGGAAATGGATAGCGGCCAAAAGGGCTACATAGTATAGGATTGACGGGATGATAGCTGCAGCGGCGACCTCCAGGTACGGGATATTCGTCCATGTAGCGAGGATGAAGGCTCCAGCTCCCATCACAGGTGGCATTAATTGGCCACCCGTGCTTGCTGCTGCTTCAATCGCACCAGCAAAAAATGGTCGGAAGCCTGCGCGCTTCATAAGGGGAATAGTGAATGTGCCCGTCGTTACGACATTCGCGACTGCGCTACCCGACAGTGAGCCCATAAACGCACTCGCGACTGCAGCCGTCTTAGCTGGGCCACCCCGAGTCCTCCCCGCCACCTTATTTGCTAACGCAATGAGGAGGGCACCCCCTCCGGCGGTATCCAGTACGACACCGAAGAGAACAAAGAGATAAACGAAATCCGCAGAGACACCGAGCGGCACACCCCATATTCCCTCGGTTGAGAGAAAGAGTTGCTCCACAATCCGAGTGGCTCCGTATCCGCGATGAGCAAGGAAACCAGGGAGGTATGGACCACTGAACGCATAGGCCAGCGCCATGATACACACAGTAACCAGACCCCATCCTGTTGCTCGACGAGCAAGTTCCAGTACTAAGACCACCATCACGCCGCCAGCGACCAGGTCTAGGGGCGTGGGATTACCAGAACGACTTACAAGTTCCTGGTTCTCAGAGGCAAGATACAGACACGCCAGTACCGATAGGCCAGCAAGCACCCAATTGAGTGGGCCGATGCGAGGTGGCCCGGATTCTTGATCAAGCCCCCCTGTTTTTCTTGAGCGCTGGTGGAACTGCACACCCACGCCCAAGAAACCTAGAGTTGCCATCAATGCGAGATGGACCGGTCGCTGGACAAGTGCTGTAAAGGGTGATACACCCGCAGCATACAAGTGGAATACAGCTGCTGTCACCGATGTACCAACGATTACCCATCCGATCACTTTCGGGCGAGGAGTATTCACGCGTCAGTACTTAGCTTGGCATAAAGCGCCCAATTATGAGCGCCATGGCAAACATCAGGCTCAAAAGGATTACAGCGGCACTCGTGAAACTCCTTCTCCTGTCGATACAGTGGGCTCCTTGGGCAATAACTAGTGACGACCATATCTGAGTCAGGTCCATAGCTGTGAGCACACTACGCCAGTACCCAGAGGGAAGAAAGAAAAAGAAACTTCCAAGGTTAAGCGTTAGCTGAGGGTCTTGAGTCGCGATCTTGAGAGGCATGATAAAGAGCCCCACAAGGGCCGGAATGAAAAACGAGTGAGCAGTAACCGCAAGGTATTGTCGGTATCCCCCTGCGTCTCCAAGAACGAAAGCGAAGATAACCGTGAGGACTCCTGCTCCAATCGGTATCGCTATCGATGTACTCAATGCCGCCCCTACTAATGTTAGAATACCCATCCAATCCGTAACCCCATCCGGCATCGGAAGTGGTGTGCCACCTTGGGCCAGCAACTGCTCTCTCATGAAGCTTTCCCAAACCTCTGATGGGATTAAGGCTACCTGCAGACTCATGAGCGCTGCGCTAAGCACCAAAGCCATAACCCACCTGGGCTCAGCAGCCAGATATGCATTCATCTTTGCAGGACTGAAGAATGTGTCTAAGAAACGCCTGTGAATTCCGGGTATCGTGACCACATCAATCGAATCCGCCCGGTCTTTTCCGTTAGATTCTGATCCAATTTGGTCCATATTATAGTCTCCTGTCCTTGGCTGTTCGATGACGACCCTGTATCCTCTTAGGCTCTAATTTCCTTATGTTTACATGTCATAACTGACCTTTAATTACAGTGCTTCCCCAAACAATCATATGAGCTACCGGACCAATCCAGACCGGATTCTCGATAATATCGATCGAGCTAGAAATCGCGATGCGGAAAGTGCACGCTTTCAGGTTGACCGACAGGCACTAGGCCGAGACTTAGAGACTGAGATGCCTGACGTAGACGCCACGGCATCCGAACGTCTTAAGCGGATCTTTGCAGTTCTGGAGAAAGCGTACACCAAAGCTGCACAGCGCTCAGAAATGGGCAAACTGGCTGCTCGATTCCAAGCAGTCGGCGATATCCATCACCATCATGCGCGTGGGGACGTGAGTATTTCAGTCCAATACTTGGATCATGAGCGATTCGACGATGTCGGTGTTTCCCCGTTTGAAATTCGTCCGTACGAAGTCGCTGATGCAAAAAAAGAAACCAAGACTAGTCGTGCTGACGTGAACGCCCTAAGGGTTCTTCGCAAAGAACTCCGGGGCGGTGTCCTTGCCGCGTACCAAAGGCTCGAGCCACGGATTAGAGATGCAATCCGAGACCGAGCAGACATGGGCCACATACAGGTCCAGGTAACCGTCGACTTGCGACCAGCAGAGTATCTCGCCCCTCCCTCACAGCAGCTTCTCGACGACAAGCCAAGTGAAGAATCGACTTAACTGAAGGACGCCTCGCGAACCGTTAGACTCTGAATGCGATCTAGATCTAGGTCGACCCCGATTCCAGGGCCACTCGGAACCTTCATTACTCCATCTTCTACTTCAAACTCAGGCGATACAATATCGCGGTCCCAATAGCGACGACTTGCTGAAATATCTCCTGGAAGCGTGAAGCCAGGTAAGGATGCCAGGGCCACATTGTGAGCCCGCCCCACTCCCGACTCAAGCATCCCACCACACCAGACCGGCAAGCCCGCTGAACGCATGGTATCGTGAATCCTGCGGCTTACAGCGAAGCCCCCCACCCGACCTGGTTTGATGTTAACAACCTTGCAGCTTCCGAGATGTAGAGCGAGCGCTAGATCACCCACAGATTTGATCGACTCATCTAAACAAACTGGCGTCTCAATTTGTTCCTGAAGACGAGCGTGATCGAGAAAATCTCTATACGACAGTGGCTGCTCAATCATCGTTAAGCCCAAAGCATCGAACTCTTTCAATCGGTCGATATCAGACAATGAATATGCTGAATTAGCATCAGCCATGAATGCGGTGCCTGGAAAGTGTTCTCGCAAGCCTGCGAGCATTTCAATGTCTCGACCTGGTTTGATCTTGATTTTCACCCGAGCGTAGCCTTCTTCGATATAGCCCTGGACCTGGTCATGGAGCTCGGCGTCTGTCGGCTTGAGTCCCACGCTAACACCAACCGGTACGTACTCTCGCTCACCCCTAAGCTTCTTCGAAAGCGAAATCCCTTCCGCTCGAGCCGCTAAGTCCCAATCTGCCATCTCAACAGCAGCCTTTGCCATTGGGTGGCCCCTAACCCAGCGGACCGGATCTAAAAGTTTCTCAGGCGCATTAGCTTCACGCCCAATCATCTCAGGGAGGATATAATCGGTGAGAACATGCCAGGCAGTTTCAGTGGTCTCATACGCGTAAGACGGTTCCTCTGATACGACACACTCACTCCAACCCTCGAGTCCTTCTGCAAAAAGAGTTAGCAGGAGGATACGTCGGTCCTGTTGACCCCCACTACTAATCTCGAAGAATTCTTTGAGGCGAAGCGGGATCTCCCGCAGAACTGCTCGCTCGATCTTCATCCGATCTCCGGCCAGTTGGTTTCTGCTCTGTTGAGAAGTGAAACGGCTTAGAATAGTGGTCGCTCGCCCGACCTAGTCCACGACTTGGTATCAGGTCATGGCATCCCGGGCTGCACTAACAGATAGTCTGAAGTCCGCTCTCCCCAGAAGATCCCGTGCACCTCATACCCCTTACTCATATAGTGAACCAAAGTCTCCCGTGTAGCTTCGCGCCAGCGGCCTGCAAGCCCGATATCTAGATTCATCACCTGCCCGATATCTGATGGAATTGCGACCAGAACTTCCTTTTCTTCACTTTGCAGGTCTGGTATTCCGGGCTCTGGCAAAGAGTAACGCCCTGCCTCAGATAGGACTTGTGTAGCATGTTCCGATGGCTGGGCTGGAGGCTTACTGCCCGCCAGCCGACGTGAGGCACGCAGCGAGGTTAGCTCCCACAAAGCTACAAACCGGTCGGTTCCTACCCCCCGATGAAGTGGGGAGTCCGTTTCCCCATACATGTTTTCCACGTATTCCTGGACCACAATTCCTAATTTTACAAAGTTGAGGTAGGCATTACGTGACTGCAGGGGGTCGAATGTCCAGAGCATCTTCTCGACACCCCGTGCTAGCACCTGCTCTCGCTGGTAAGCCTTGAGTTGTGTGCCCAAACCGGTATCTCGCGCATGCTCAATAACTGCGAGCATATCTGACCAATGCACAAGTTGCCCATCCCTCATCCCAGTCATACCAAATACGAAACCTTCCAGGTCTCCATCTTCACTATATGCGCCGGCTGCCACGCCACCCAAAATCTGAGAAACCTTCAGAATCGCGGTCGGAACTCGCTCAGAAAAACCGAGCCCCCACGTCTGCTCTTGAAGTTCAACACAGCTGTGAAATTCCTGCATCGTCTCAAATGGGCGAATTATGTGTGAGCTAGCTTTCTGGCCCACTACCATTCATCACCTGAGGAGACAGGACTAAGCAGAAGTTCAGCTAACAGAGCTGCCCGGCTTGGTAAGGCCTTGGCAACAACATGCTCGTGGAGGGCATGGGCACCATCACCAAGCGAGCCAAGGCCATCAAGGGTTGCAGCGTATTGGCTCGTAGTGTTTCCGTCAGATGCACCTCCGGAAGTGCCCTCTTCTAGTTCGATTCCAAGTCGATTTCCTGCAGCCCGAGCAGCTTCCCAGAGCCTGCGATTCCGGGGGGTCCGCTCTAGCGGAGGAGCCTGGAGGCCTCCCAAAACCTCGAGTGATGTACCTGGCGTTCTGGGGGTCAAGCCTCGAATTGCGCGTGTGACTGCTTCTCCGTCATCCATGGACGCAACTCGAACATCCACCTCCGCCTCCGCCTCCGCCGCCTTGACGTTGACACGTGTACCACCCTGGACAACACCAACGTTCACCGTAATACCTCTCTCAAGATCAGTCAGACCGTGGAGTTGATGCACTACATTGGCAAGTTCCTGTATGGCAGAAGCTCCGCTCGTAGGATCTAACCCAGAGTGTGCGGCCTCGCCATGGATAAGTATGCGGAAACGCCCAACACCTTTTCGGGCTGTCTTGAGTTTTCCTTCCGCGCCTAAACCGGGCTCAAGAATGAAAGCCCTGATAGCAGCTTGCGAGATCATTCGTATGTACCGTTGGGACTCTGGGCTACCGATTTCTTCATCGGAATTAATGAACCAGATAGGGGTAGCAGGAAACTCAAAACCCAGAGATCGGATGGCGCGTAGAGCAAAAATCGCTTGCACGATACCGCCCTTCATATCGAAGGTACCTGGACCGCGAACGATTCCATTTTCTATCATAACTGGCATGGAATCCGTAGTCCCGAGTGGCCAGACCGTGTCTGTATGACCGACGAGTAACTGAACGGGCATATTTCGGTCTCGATTTATTGGAACCGCGAAAAGATGCCCCCCAGTTTTTCGGCCTGGTATGTGTCGGATTCTAAAGTCCATTTCCTGAAGGACTTTAGTCAATTGACCTTGAACTCCGACCTGGGATTCAGGAACATCACTAGGTGATTCACGAGACGCGAGATCCATCAACATCTCAACCATGGCGTCTACTTGATCTTCTAAGTAAGCCAAAATCGCCGTAGCCCTATCGACCGCCTTACTCACTCAGCGCCTCCAACTCGGTAGAAGCCCGCTCTCCGATAACTCTCATCAAGAAGCTCAACCGGGTGGATAACACCTTCGTTAGAGGCTTCTAGCCGGAGACCAGCGCCAATCTGCATCATACAACCGGGATTAGGCGTAGCGACTGCGTCTGCAAGGCAAGCCCTAACCGCAGACACTTTATCTCCACCAATCAATCCGCCGAGTTCAGGATGCGTGATGCCATAAATCCCAGCGCCCCCGCAACATTCCTCCGCCCCCGCGACTATGTGAACCTCAGCATCAGGCACGGCTTCCAGTACAGTAATTGGTGCGTGCTCCACACCCTGGGCATGAAGTAGGTGGCAGGGATGATCATACGCAATCTTACAAGGGATACTAGCACCGATCCTGGGGCCTGAACTCGCTAGTATCTCTGACACATCTCTCACAGTCAGCGCAACCTCTTCAGCCCTTTGAACAAAATCCGGATCCCCCTCAAGGAGGGTCCCATAATCCTTCATGGCTGCCCCACACCCCGCAGCATTTACAGCAATGAGGTCCGCTCCTGATGCCTCAAACGCTTTTATGTTTGAGCGGGCAAGCATCCGCGCACATTCAAGGTCTCCTCCATGCGCATGCAGAGCTCCGCAGCAGTCCTGGCCTTCAACTAATACCACCTCGTACCCGTTCGCCTCTAGGACGCGCACAGTAGCGCTGTTGATACGCGTAAAGAGTCCCTCCTGCACACAACCCAAGAGAACTGCAACGCGGCTTCTTCGACTAACGTCATGGTTTCCTGAATCGGTATTTCTTGATGTCGCCTCTTCCGAAGCCATTGGTTGCCAACGCGTCGTTGACGCCAACATTGCAAGAACAAGACGGACCGC
The DNA here is from genome assembly GCA_002313925.1 of Gemmatimonadales bacterium UBA1120. Classification (GTDB taxonomy): domain Bacteria; phylum Gemmatimonadota; class Gemmatimonadetes; order Longimicrobiales; family Gaopeijiaceae; genus UBA1142. The sequence continues at coordinate 7,661 of DCAZ01000020.1, read as the reverse complement.
TCGAAAGGGACCGTATGAAGGCAGGACGGCGGCCCCCAGTGCAGCGAGTCTAGTTCCTCGAAGCAGACGTCCTATAAAGAAAAAGGGGCTTCGGAGTGCACGAGTGCCTAAAACCTTGAGCAAAAATCTCGTAGGCAAGCCTTGCGGTGCTGCTTTAGTCGCCGTCTCACGTGCGAGCTCAAGTAAGGTCCCATACTCGACTCCCGAGGGACAAACTGGCTCGCAGGCACGACAACCTAAACAACGATCAATGTGTGTTCTGAACGCTTCAGAACTAGGCTCAAGCCTTCCCTCAACAACTGCCTGCATGAGGTGAAGGCGACCTCTTGGCGAATCCGCCTCATTCCCGAGGCGGTTGTACGTGGGACAGGCAGGAAGGCAGAAGCCGCAATGCACGCAAGGACGCAGGCGTTCCTTTTGTGCATCCAGAGCCTGTCCGAGCGCCTCGTATACTGGCGCGCTCGTCACTGGGTGCCCCACAGTACAGCATGCGGATCAAATGCACGCCTTAGGCCCGCGGCAAGCTCCCTCTCATCCACTAAAGGTTTAGTAAAGTATGAGGAAGCATTGACTTCAGCAGGAATTCGGAGTGCCCGAATTGTACCGCCCAATTCTTCGATATCCTTTTGTAGGCCTGCAAGGATGGACTCGATGTCCGAGAGGTTCACAGGTAAATAAGCCCGAACTGATCCGCCGTACACATCTGCGTTCAACCTCACCCCTGGGACCTGCTTAAGAACATCCAATAGCATGCCTATTCTAGACGGCAATGCCCATACCCGAACCGCAAGTTCCGTATTAATACCGCTATCTCTTTCTTGCACCAGCAAAGACTCGGCCTCAGGAGTATTCCTGACTTCAAGAGAGACGCCCGTATGCTTTTCAAGACTTTTCTGATCGGCTTCCACCGAGACCCTAGCCCCATGTAAGCGAACCAGGAGCCTACCTCCATCCGAGGTCGCGCTTAGAATGATCGACGCAGGCATGATCGGTGCCGTAGCAACGGCCAGGGCAGTAGATACAAGTTCAGAGACGTCAGTAGCTTCAAGGACAAGGAGCCGATCTACGACTGGCAGTGGGAAAAGCCTAACAGTGACAGAAGTGATGACTGCGAGCTCGCCACGGCTGCCCACCATTAGTTTTAGGATGTCAAACCCCGCTACGTTTTTGACGACCTTCCCGCCAAGCCTCAGTGCTCTTCCATCCCCGCATACGATTGTGGCCCCAAGGACGTGGTTCCTTAGTTGTCCATAACCGGCCCACAGCGGACCACTTAGGCCTGTTGCCACCAGCCCTCCTAAGGTCCTGTTGGGCACGTCGGGTGGATCAAAGGGGAGCCACTGCCCATGAATAGCTGTCGCAGTTGAAAGATCCCGGATCGATGCTCCAGCACTAGCAGTCATTGTTAAATCTGCTGGCTCATAATGCTGGATCTCGTTGAGACGCGAAGTCGTGAGCACTAGGAATGGATCCCTCGGATAACGCGGGTACGTATGTGCCCCTGTTCCTATGGGCACCACTCTAACCCCCATCTCAGACGCCCACTTAAGTAGCGTTGCCACTTCTTCTGCTGATCCAGGTGCAACAACTGTTTCCACACCCGTACGTAACGCAGCCCATAGACTTGACGGGACAGGATGGCCGAACGCCTCCCCCGGCAAGAGCCCCGAGAGTGAATCAGTTAGATCGACTCTCATTCGCCTATGGCCAATATCTTCGCAGTATCAGTCGCCCCTTTTACCTCTACTGCGGGCAGCACTTTTCCGGGGTTGAACAGGGAATCCGGGTCAAAAACCCTCTTCGCCGCTGCCATCGCCTCCAGCTCAGCTGGCCCATGAACCAGCGTCATATATTGGCGTTTGTCCACGCCGACTCCGTGCTCGCCAGTTATCGTGCCACCTGCATCCACACAAAGTTGCATGATTTCTTTTGAAGCACGCTCGACTAACTCGAGCTCATTCTGGTTTTGGCGGTCGAATAAGATGTTTGGATGCAGATTCCCATCACCAGCGTGGAATACGTTAGCAATCTTCAGACCGTATCGATTCCCGATGTCATCAATGCCTGCCAGAACTTCAGGAAGCTTGGTTCGGGGTACCGTCGCATCCTGAACAAGCAGGTCTGGAGCAATCCGCCCCATTGCTCCAAACGCTTTTTTCCGAGCCCTCCAGAGCTTCGTACGGTGTTCCGGATCAGTGGCCCTCTGAACTTCGATAGCCCCCTCTTCAAGGCAGCACTGCTCGGCTCGATCAGCGTCTAAGTCAAGACCGGCGTCGGTCCCGTCAAATTCAATCACGAGAGCGGCTCCGGCCTCAAGTGGGTAACCAGCGGCAAACACACTCGCTTCGACCGCCTCGATTGTCGGCCCATCTACAATTTCCACTGCTGCAGGCATCAAGCCAGAGGCTATGATTTTCGTAACTGCTCGGCCTGCCGACTCAACCGATTCGAAGATTCCAAGCAGAGTCCGCACACCTTCGGTGATTGGTAGTAGGCGGAGCTCAATTTCAGTCGCTATGCCAAAGCAACCCTCGGAGCCCACGAAGAGACCTACTAAGTCCAGTGTTGTATAGGGATCTCGCCCCACGCCCCCAAGCTCTACGATCCGACCTCCGGCCAATACCACCGTGAGGCCGGTAACATAACGGGCAGTGACACCGTATTTCAGGCAATGAGGGCCTCCTGAGTTTTCGGCAACGTTTCCACCAAGCGTGCACGCACTCTGAGAGGATGGGTCAGGGGCATAATAGAGACCGTAGGGATTAGTGGCTTCGGTCAAACGAGCGTTAATGACGCCGGGTTGAGCAATCGCAATTCTATTTTCTACATCGATCTTCAAGATGCGATTCATACGAGCAGTACCAACTATGACGCCTTCGGGTGTAGCCAATGCGCCGCCAGATAATCCTGTACCTGCTCCGCGCGGAATTACCTCTATACCATTGCTGTGTAAGAGTCCTACTACGGCAGAAATTTCTTCAGTTGAAGATGGAAGAACCACTGCACGTGGCGGCCTTCGATATGCAGTGAGTCCGTCAGACTCATATACGAGCAGGCAGTCGGGGTCTGTGATAACGTGTTCGTGCCCAACGATCTCGGCTAGATCGCTGACGACAGTGGAAGGAAGGCGCCGGGTCATGCCCGAGGATACCTTGCCCGTGAGTAGAGATGCAACAGGTTCCTCGTCACCTTTTTCCAAGAGTCTGTACATGTTCCCGAAGCGCTTCCAGACTCTGAGATGCTGCGCGCTCCATTCCATTAGGGAGAGCATCACCATATACGAAAGCCACCAATTCCTCTGCAGCTATACTCGGGTGTTGTTCCAAGGCCTCCTCAACCTGTTGGATGCGAGCCAGACGGTGACTTTCGAAGCGGTTCAACACTTCAGTTGGATTTTCCAGTGGCGGCCCATGGGCAGGATAGATCACCGAAAGACTGAGCATACGTAGTTGAGCAATGGAGTTAAGATAATCAGATACACAGCCCGGATAATCAGCCACCCATGTCGTGTTGCCCTTACCCAACAGGTGGTCGCCCGCGAAAAGTGCTTGCTGTGCTTCCCAGTAAAACGATAAGTGCTCCGAGGTATGACCAGGCGTGCTCACCGTAATCAAATTTCCCTCGTCAGTTATGATCACGTCACCATCTGCAAGTACGTGACCGACGCATTCTACGCCCGCTGGACCCCACACCTCAGCACCTATAGCCACCGAAAGTGAACTCGCTGATCCTGCGTGATCCGAATGACCGTGGGTAAGAATGATCTTCCGGTGATGAGCGGGCCCAACTGCTGAAGCCAGGGCTCGGATATGGCTCTCTAGATCAGGTCCGGGATCAATAATCGCCACCCGCTCCCGTCCTACGATATAGGTACGAGTCCCATCAAGTGTGAATGGACCTGCATTCCCTGCATTTAGACACTTAGGCCGCAGCCTCAGGGCATCCTCCCAGTCCCCACTATCGCCGCTCTGCAGCCAATTGCTCCGCTAGCTTATCTGCTATACTTATGACGGCAATCTCATCTTCTTCTGTGAAGGCTGCGGGTTCGTCAGAATCGATATCAATTTGACCAAAGATGTCCGATCCGGCTCGTATCAAAACGACAAGCTCAGATTGTACGTCTGGTGAACACACTAAGTAATTTTCCTCCGTAGTGACGTCCGCAATATTCAAATTCGTACGCTGCTCTATTGCACGACCGCATACTCCTGTACCGACTGGAATCTTCGCGTGCTCGGTTCCAGAGCCAACATAATTGTGGAGCCAGAGTTCCTGTTCCGCTTCGTTCAAGAGGTATGCTCCAACCCAATTATAGCGGTCATCTGCTTCCTCGATAGATCGAATGGCGCGGCGTAAGATCGCGTCAGAGAGGTGTCCGGCATCACGCATTTCTTGCAACTCGATTACTAATTGTCCGGCATCTAAAGGCATTCCATCACATCCGTTAGAACGTCATGACCGCATTAGCGCGGTCGGGTGAGAGGGCCTGGCTTGAAAGCGTTTTCTACCAGCACCCTGCGAACCGACGGTAACAATCATCTCGACGGTAGGGCACGAAGGGTAGAAGGGGGTCCGGAAAGCGTCAACGGTGCTGAGCCACGCTCTTTACCTCGGTGTGAAGTCTGTCTCTACCCTAAGTCTGCGAACAAACGCTGCAATTAGCTTCGCAGTATTGAAGAGGTCATCGACGCTTACGACTTCATTCGGAGAATGCATGTAGCGATTAGGTACTGAAATGAGACCGGTAGGGACACCACCTCTCGTCAGGTGAATTCCATCTGCGTCCGTCCGTGTAGACCTCGGCGAAGCTTGAATCGTATATGGAATCTCTTCCTCTTCTGCCACACTGGAGAGCATCTCAAACACTGAGTTATGCGAGGCTGAGCCACGACTCAATACCGGACCTCCACCTAGTCTATGCTCACCCAACTCCTTCTTCTCCACATCTGGAACATCCGTACTGAACGTCACATCAACCACAATTGCTACGTCGGGTTCTAGTCGGTAGGCGCTCGCTCTGGCACCACCCCCGCTTTGCCCGATCTCCTCCTGGGCGGTTGCAACAGCCGTCACTCGCGCAGCTGGCAAATTATCAGATAGCATTCGAATCGCTTCAAGCACGATGAACGCACCAATCCGGTTATCGATCGCACGACTAGCGATCCGATTCCCCGCCAGGTGGATCATACTCTGCGCTAGCACGATAGGGTCTCCCACTCGGATTCCGAGTGAAACCACTTCATCTCTGCTAGAAGCACCCACATCGACCCAGAGCTGCCGAGTTTTGGATGCTTTGTCACGATCCTCTGGAGTCATGAGATGAACAGCCTTTTTCCCAATCACTCCCAGTACTTCAGCGCTCTTTCCTAGTATGGTGACTCGCTGACCAACCAAAACCTGGGGGTCCCAGCCACCAATCTCAGCTACATACAAATACCCCTCTTCATCAACATGGGTGATCTGGAGTCCAATTTCGTCTATGTGCCCCGCAAGCATAACGTGTGGGCTACCAGACATATTCAGCCCAGCAAAAGAATTCCCCGTCGCATCTACATCTACTTGTCCTGCAAATGTTGACGCTTCGGTGCGCCATACACGTCCGGCACGAACCTCGAATCCTGACGGTCCTGCGGCATCAAGAAGTTGCTTCAGGAATGAAATGTCTTGGCTCATGGTCACTTAGCTCGGGACGTTGGATTCGGAAACCAAAACTATCCGTGCCTCTCCTAAGTGGCCAAGACCCGCCTGCTTTCATCTCCGGCTTGCTCGGATACCCAATAGCACATCAGCTTGCCAGCAACTGATCACCACAGTGGCAACTCGGGGAGGGAAACGTGAATTCGAAGCATAACGGCGGCGGCGCCAACCTTGATCGACGGGAATTCATGAAGCTCGGAGGGCTAGGAGCGGTTGCTACGGCTGTCGTCGGGTCAACAGCCTGCGAGCCCAGAAACTCCCGAGAAACCGGGAGCAGCGAACGTTCCTGGTGGGTGAATGAAACATTTGAACTCGAAGAGGCCACACTCAGTGACCTGACAGACGACATGGCTTCGGGCCGACGAACTTCTGTCGAGATCACGCAGCTTTACCTCGATCGTATAGCCGCCCTAGACCGTGAAGGAGCCAAGCTTCGATCGATCATCGAAACAAACCCGGACGCACTCGCAATTGCCAAGGGGCTGGATGAGGAACGAGCGAATGGAGATATCCGCAGCCCACTACACGGCATTCCGATCGTCCTCAAGGACAACATCGATACTGCGGACCTACTGACCACGACTGCGGGATCTTATGCATTGCAAGGTCATGTCGCGGCAAAGGACAGTCACGTCGCGGCGAGACTCAGGGAAGCGGGAGCAATTATTCTCGCGAAAGCCAATTTGTCCGAGTGGGCAAATATTAGGTCATCTCGATCAAGTTCAGGCTGGAGCGGTCGCGGTGGACAGTGTGGAAATGCGTTCGCGGTAGATCGTAACCCGTGCGGGTCTTCTTCCGGATCAGCTGCCTCTGTTTCAGCGAATTTCTGTGCAGGAGCAATTGGAACAGAAACTAACGGTTCCGTCGTATGTCCGTCTTCTGTAAACGGTATCGTTGGCCTAAAGCCCACAGTTGGATTGGTTAGTCGGTCTGGTATTATTCCCATCGCCCACACTCAAGACACAGCAGGTCCGATGACCCGTAGCGTTGCTGATGCTGCCGCGATGCTCACAGCTCTAGTTGGGCCCGACCCCAGTGATCCCATGACGATTCCCTCTGCCGATTTCGTCGGTACGGACTACACATCATTTCTCGATCGGGATGGACTTCGTGGTGTGCGGATAGGAGTTGAGCGCAGCTACTTCGGTGCACAGCCTGATGTGGACCAACTCATGGAGGAAGCGATTCGCTCGATGTCAACAGCGGGTGCCATAATCGTAGATCCAGCAAATATCCCGACAAGAGAAAGCATGGGAGGGCCTTCTTTTCAGGTGCTGCTGTATGAATTGAAAGCTGATCTCGCTGCGTATTTAGAAATGTCCGGCAGGCCAAATGGCATGGCCACGCTTGCTGACATCATTGTCTTCAATGAATCCAACGCTGACCGGGAGATGCCCTACTTTGGCCAGGAAATCTTTTTTGAGGCAGAAGAAAAGGGTTTGCTGAATTCAAGTGAATATCTTGAATCAAAAGAACTCGCCCGGCGCCTTTCACGGGATGAGGGAATCGACGCAGTCATGGAGGAGCATCAACTTGATGCGATCGTTGCACCGACAACGCGTCCTGCTTGGAAAATCGACCTCGTGAACCGTGACGTGTCCAGCAACGGGAGTTCTGGTCCGGCTGCGATTGCAGGGTACCCAAGCATTACAGTGCCTAACGGATATGTCCACGGTTTGCCGACCGGGATCCTCTTCTTTGGAAGGGCCTGGAGTGAAGGAGCCTTGATTAGGATCGCCTACGCATACGAGCAAGCAACCCAGCACCGGCAACCTGCAAAGCTCCTTCCAACCCTGGATTTAGCGAACCTGTAAATATTTACTGTTCTTCAGGCTCAAATATGATCTCGTTCTTCGAGGTGCGACGCGGCTGTGTTCCCTCCTGTGCCCCTGGGTTCCCGGCTTTGGGTGTCCAAGAATTACTGTTCGTTGAACCGGAAGAGCCTGCTCCGAATCCCTGACCCG
>DCAZ01000029.1 GCA_002313925.1 Gemmatimonadales bacterium UBA1120 | reverse complement strand
GCTCTTCGTTTGGCGAAGGATGCGATCCGGGTTGCATTTGAAAAGCCTCTCGCAGAAGGACTCGAGTACGAAAAGAGCCGCTTCATCGATGCGTTTGAGTCAGAGGATGGCCGGGAAGGTGTCTTGGCTTTTGTTGAGAAACGCAAGCCCGAATTCAAAGGACGTTAGACCTCTCTGATGAGTCTAAGAACCGCCCGAATCCTTACGTCCATATACCTTGCCTTAGCATTGTTCTTCGTTACGTGGCCTGGCCTAAAACCGTTTGCACGCATCGAACCACTTGTTCTTGGACTACCCTTCTCGATGGCGTGGATTGCAGGATGGATCGCGGGAAGCGTTTTCGTCCTTTACGGGCTTGATCGAGTTGAACGCCGACACCGTGATGGTGAGGGCTCCTGATGCAGCAATGGGTGGTCGTTTCAATCATTATAGGAGCGTACCTCGCACTGACCCTCACCATCGGTCTCCTAGCTGGACGAAAATCATCAGACAGTGTTACGGGCTATGTGGCTGCGGACCGGAGCTTTGGCCTACTCGTGATGTACTTCGTCACCGGTGCCTCAGTCTTCAGTGCGTTCGCCTTCCTGGGCGGACCTGGCTGGGCGTACTCTCGAGGAGCAGCCGCATTCTATATCCTCGCGTACGGCGCGCTCGGGATGGCCCCATTCTATTGGGTCGGCCCGAGGGCAGCAGCGCTGGGGCGTAAGTTCGGGTATGTGACACAGGCTCAACTCGTAGTGGGAAGGTTTCCCTCACGGACCCTTTCTGCACTTATCGCTGGCTTAAGTCTGATCGCGTTTGTTCCATACATCACCCTCCAGATCCGGGGGGCCGGGATCGTAATCGAAGCAGTGACAGAGGGGAACGTTCCATTCTGGCTTGGTTCTCTAGTCGCTTACGGGATCGTGATCCTCTACGTATTGGCATCAGGAGCAATGGCGGTGGGCTGGACCAATACGTTCCAGGGCGTGTTCATGGTGATCATTGCATGGTCACTCGGTTTGTACCTCCCATATCGACTCTATGGTGGCGTTACACCGATGTTTGAGCAGATCATGGAGACACGACCAGAGATGCTCGTCCCACCCGGCCTCACTGCGACCGGTGAGCCCTGGAGTTGGGGGGCCTACTCGACCTTCATCATCGTGAGTGCTGTCGGGCTAATGATGTGGCCCCATCTCTTCATGAAGGCATTCACTGCTAAAGATGATGACACGATGCGGCGTACCGTAATTCTCTTCCCAACGTTTCAACTTTTTCTTATCCCCGTCTTTTTGATTGGCTTCTCCGGCATACTCTTCACCGGTGGGCCCTCATCCGCTGACTTCATATTGCCCTACATGATACTGGAGACGGGTCTGCCTGCTGTGGTCGTAGGTCTATTCTGTGCAGGTGCTTTATCGGCGTCTATGTCGACCGGAGATGCTCTTCTTCATGCCTCGGCCTCGGTCGTTGTCGAAGACGGCATAACCCAGTTCGTGAAACTAGATGACCGTCAACGGCGGCTTCTAATGCGCATATTGGTCCTCCTGACAGGCGCGACGGCCTATTACTTTGCCCAAGATGCTGAGAGCTCCCTTGTCCTACTGCTCGCAACCGCCTACGGAGTCATCTCCCAGCTCGCGCCACCAGTCATATCTGCAATGTACTGGAAACGCGCAACCACGAGCGGTGTTCTAGCTGGCTTGTTGGCGGGCACTGCCACTTCAGTCTTCTTTTATTTCAACCCGGATCTTAGGCCGTTTGACATGCACGAAGGTGTCCTAGGCTTGATTGTGCACGTACCCGTCTTGATCTCTGTAAGCCTCATGACTCCAATCCAGAATGAGAAACATCTTGCTGGATTTTTCTCTTGAGAGGAACTCGGTCTCCAACTCTTCCTTTAGACGAAGAGTTCGGCTGATCGCAGCCACAAACTGAGGGGTTAGTCGTCAGCCCTCCGGGTATCAGGACCCGTCGCGAGTGAGGCAACAACTCTCTGTGAGCCACCAACTGGCACTCGAACTCCATAAACTTCTGATGGAGGAGTAACACCTCGCACTAAGTGTGGGTTTAGGTTTCTGAGAATCCCTACATCGATTTCTAATGCCGATGCTACACGTAGGAGGGACGTTCCACTCGGCACGAAAACCAGTTCAAAATCGTACCGCTCAGTCGAAGTGACCACAAAACCATAAGCAGATGCATTGTTGCCCAATATCGTTGCCGCAATCAGTCGAGGAACATACTCCCTCGTCTCCTTCGGCAAGTGGTCAACGATTTCCCAGTATAGGTTCTCATCTCCTATTCTCCCGTCGGCGTATCTCCTCAAGACTCGTTCGACCCTTCCTGGGCCAGCGTTGTAAGCTGCAGCTGCCAGATACCAGGAGCCGAAGCGCCCGTGTAGCCAGGTTAAATAATCCAATGCAGCTTCAGTTGCACCGATAGGGTCACGCCGTTCATCCACGTAACTATCCACTCGCAACCCATACTGGAGTGCGGTCGGACTCATGAACTGCCAGAGGCCAACTGCAGAAACGCTAGATACAGCGTGTGGCTTGAGTCCAGATTCCATCATAGCCAGATATAAGAGATCCTCTGGCATGCCCTTAGCCCGCAGTGCATCACGCACCAGATCACCATAAATACCGCGCCGACTCAAGAATATCTCGAAGTCTGACTTGAGTACTGTCTGGAATAGCTCAATCCACCGCTCGACATCCTCATTAATGTGTAGTGGCAGTTCGGCCTG
>DCAZ01000082.1 GCA_002313925.1 Gemmatimonadales bacterium UBA1120 | reverse complement strand
GTGGCTGATATCTTGAAAGCAGCTCATTGAAGGCAATGAAGACGGCGTAGTCTAGGCCGCTCTCGGCAAGAATCTCCTTCTTCTCAAGTGATGTGGTAAGTGACTGTACAGCTGATTCTGGCCTCAGAATCTTTAGGGGATGCGGTTCAAAGGTCACGAGTACACTTCTCCTTTTAGTAACTCGCGCTCTCTCACTTATCTCCCGAAGTATGGTCCAATGGCCCAGATGAATACCGTCGAAGGTGCCGACAGTCACAATGCTCCCAACATCATCAGGGACCCCGGACATGTGTGACCATCTACTATGCCTCACTGAACAAAGACCTTTCTCGGTTGAAGATAACCCTCCCTAGCTTCAGCAATGGCGATAAGAATCCCCTCTTTCGATACAGCCACAAGCCTGGATGTAACTGGGTCTTCAAATGGGATGGTCTTCCCACAGGCAAGCTTCTCTACGTCGATCTGACTGACCTCCACTGAAGGCAGATGCCCTACAGCTCTCAAGGGATCGATTGATCGCTTCTCGATTCTAGACCCATCAGAAAATTGATCGACCTTGACCGCATCCTCTACCGAAAAATCACCAACCGAAGTGCGGCGTAGTTCGACTAAATGAGCTCCGACTTTCAGTTTATCGCCTATATCCCTAGCCAGAGATCTAACATAAGTACCGCTAGAGCAACGCACGCGGAAACGTACGATTGGTAGATCCATACCAAGTAACTCAAGTTGGTGAACCCTTATATTCTGGGCTGGGAGATCAACAAATTCACCACGTCTAGCACGCTGATGCATCGGTACTCCCTTAATCTTCTTTGCAGAGAATTGAGGAGGGATTTGTTCTAGGTCGCCCTGGAATGAATTAAGTACCTCATCAACTTGATCAGCGGTAAGACATTTCCACCCTCTAGACTCATCGGTCACGTCTCCTTGAGCATCTTCAGTCGTTGTTGAAACCCCTAGTAACGCCACAGCATCATAGGACTTATCCAACCCGACCAAGTATTCTGATAACCGAGTTGAATAACCAACACACATTAGAAGCAGCCCTGACGCGAACGGATCTAGAGTACCTGTATGTCCGACCTTCCGGGTCACCAGTGCACGGCGCAGCATGGTAACGACATCGTGGGATGTTGGTCCCGAAGGTTTATCGACAGGAAGAACAAAGCCCAAGTCCGGGCCAACATAACTCACTCGTGATGTTCCTCGTCTTCATCCAAATCTGGATGAACCACATCAGCAAGGATTTCTTCAATGCGGCGGGCTTGGTCTAACGAGTGGTCTTTCTGAAATCGCAATTCTGGGACACGACGTAAGTGTAGTAACCGACCGAGTTCCCCACGAAGAAATGCTGCTGCAGCTTCGAGCCCGACAAGCGACTCGCCCAATCCATCATTCGTATTCTGAGCACGGACGTAGACCCGGGCTGAACTCAAATCTCCAGCGACCTCGACACTCGTAATAGTCACTGGACCAACCCGGGGGTCTCTCACTTTCCTGTGAACCAACTCAGAAATCTCACGCTTAAGCTGTTCATTGAGTCGGGCCAAGCGCTTAGTCACCATTAGTGGACCCTCTTCTGCACGGAGACGATAAGAGCTTCTCCATTACGCTCCACAAAACTGTCCACTTTGTCCAAGACAGATTCTGAATAGCGCCCATTCGAAGCGACTAGGGCTATAGTCAGTTGAGCTCTCTTATGCACATCTTGAAAAGCAGTCTCGGCCACAGACACGTTGAACTTATTCCGCAAACGGTCCTTCAAGGATCTGAGAATCGATCGCTTCTCTTTGAGCGACGAACATTCCGGGAGATTCAACTCCCACGTGGCTGAGGCAATAACCATCTAACCTATGCCCCTGTGAGTAACTGCCTTAGGAAATCAGGACTTCGCAGATTAAGTATCTGAGAATCATGAGTGATACTAATTGAGAGTCCGGGCAACTTCCTGAACCGTGTAGCATTCAATGAGATCCCCAACCTTCACATCATTAAAGTTCTTGACACCGATGCCACACTCAAACCCCTCTCGAACTTCTTTCACATCGTCCTTGAAACGCTTTAGCGAACTCACTTCGCTATCGTAGATCACTATCCCGTCACGGATGATACGCGCATGGCCCTTACGGTCCATTCGACCTTCAGATATATAACACCCGGCAATTGTACCTAGTTTCGTGATCTTGAAGGTTTCGCGAACCTCCGCCGTACCTTCTACTGTCTCTCTTCGCTCTGGCGCAAGCATCCCTTCAAGTGTCGCTGTTATTTCATCTACAGCTTCGTAGATCACATCATAAACACGAATCTCCACACCCTCTCTATCCGCTGATTGACGTGCTGCGGTTTGGGGACGAACACTAAAGCCTAGGATTACCGCCCCTGCCGTCTGCGCAAGAAGCACATCAGATTCATTGACTGCACCAACTCCTCGATGGACGATATCGACTTGTACTTCATCGGTACCTATTTGTTCGAGGGCATCTGATAGTGCCTGAACAGAACCATCCACGTCCCCCTTTATAACCAAGGGAAGAGTTGAAAGCTTGCCTGCTGCAGCAAGTGCCCCGAAATCCCCTAGGCTGACAGCACGTTCGCGAATACGCAGTTGCTTTTCTCTTTCCAAACGCTGCCGTTTCTCTGCGATCTCTGAAGCACGATCAGGATTGATCACCTGAAATATGTCTCCAGCTTGAGGCACACCACCGGCGCCTAGAACCTGCACTGGCATCGCTGGGCC
>DCAZ01000027.1 GCA_002313925.1 Gemmatimonadales bacterium UBA1120 | reverse complement strand
ACCGGACGCGCAAAACAGTGTTGGCTGGTGCGCCAGGAGAGACTAGTTCCCCGCAGATCCTTGCAATAGATCCACCTTGAAGGGCCCGGCAGAGAAACCGGCCGGAGTGCCCTCTACACCACCGGTCGGTCCCGTCATGGACGCGGAGAATCCCTCGTCTTCGACGACCCGTAGACTGGCCTCTGATAGAGCGAAAGTTGCCTCTTGGGTTGAACTGGAAGCCAGGGCCACCATCAGGTGAAGGAAGGCCCATCGGGCGAAGGGGTCCTCGGGCAACTCAATGGATGCCTCAGTAACTGGCACGGGGTTCTTGGTTCTCTCTCTCTGTACTGTGAGGGTCCTCAGATCTAAGAGGTCCCCCGCCCCGACCAGACTTATGCGCAACCCCAAGCCACGGTGCGGTCCTGTTCGCTGTACGGATCGACCGTCCACCACCACCACACCGGATGCACCCACGACCCAAGCGGAATCGCCATCCACCACAAGTGCCGTATTCTCGTCGATTCCCAACCCGATCTGCGGTGAGTCCTCCTGGAGAACGGACACCAGGATCCGTCCGATCCGACCCCGTGCCAGGAAGTGCTGATCTAACATCCCTGACTCGAAGAAACCCATCCCCTCCCGGAGACGAACACCGTCACCGTCCGGCAACCGAACGCCGTGAGTCACCGCATCCGCCGAACTCCCGCCGGCAATCATTACACGGCTCATCATGGCTGCCCCGGCACTCGAGCCCGATACCACAGCACCCTCTTGCCACCGCTGCCAGAGGGCCCGGTAGGCCTCCGTGGTGTCTCCGCCCGGAAGGAACACATCGACGATCCGGCTCTGGGATCCACCGGTGAAGAAGAATCCTGAGCAAGTCCTCACCTCAGCAACTACGGAAGAGTCTTGGGCTTGGGAGGGATCTTCTGTCGAAATGAGGAGGCCCTTCACCGAGCCGACTCCGCCGTAGCCAGTCAAGGTCGCCACAGCCCGCTCCATTGAGGCCTCGGGTTCACTACTGGCTGTCGGCACCACGCATAACGGGCCGTCCCCTGCTCGCGCATCGACAACGGACTGGTAGACAGCAGAATTGTCTGCCTGAAGCCCACCTCCGGCGATGACCAAGCGTCCAGTCGTCCTGGCCTCTCCATCTCGACCAACGCTATCGCTCACGGCACACCCGACTGCTATCAGAGCGAGAGTGAATAACAGGATTTTCTTCATGCCCTAAATCTGCTCCCTTATCCCGCATGACCGCAACTTAGGGGGAGCACCACACCGGACGCGCAAAACAGTGCTGTATAGTCCAGCGATGGGTGCGGTGAAAAAGGGGGAGCTGGCTAGTCAAAGCTTTGAACTCCCAGCCAGTTGAACTTTTAATCTCCGCTGATATTGATCTCTATCCGATCTCCTCCCCCACCACCGAACCGAGGGTTCACCACATTATTGAAGATGGACCCGAATTGGTATGAAAACCCAACAACTGTAGCATAGTTGAAGTTGGTCTGAAGTTGGCGTTGACGGAGTAGAACATCTTCCTGACTCGCGCCACCCGTTGGTAGAAAGAGTTGGTCACGAACCCGGGCGTAGAAGCCGCCCACATTGACTGAGAAACCACGGAAAAGTCGAAATGATACTGAACCGTTTAGGGCAACCCTGTATAGGTCAGCGTCGTGCAGGTACTGCGAGCCGGTGAGCGAGAGTTGCATACGACCCCACGGTTGTACCTGGTTTACCGCTGCGGTGAGCGATGCGGCCAACCGGGTTTCCTCAGTCTCGAAGTAAACTGTCTCTTCCGTATAATCCCAATGTCGGACATTGAGCAGCGCCTGAAGTGTGAACAGCCGCCGAGTCGACTCAGAGTAGGGTACAAGGTTGTACTCAATCCCCGGTGAGATACTCCACTGAAAATCTTCGTTAAGCCTTGTGGACCGACCAGAAATAGTCCGTACCCCTAGGGACCACTTGGGTGTCAAACTCCTGACGAGGATGGAGGAGAGCCTCCAGTCCTCAATAACCGAGACAACCTGCGGCAAGTCTGGATTAACAGTGAACTCTGACTTGCTTCTTCTGAATAAACCTGAGATGTCAAATTTCCAGGAGTCGGTTGTACGGTTCGCGCTCAGATTAGCAATTAGATTCGATCCTTTGATCCTCGATTCACCGTTAAGGATACCATTCCCACCCAGACGGAAGACCCAGAAATTCCAGGGATCATCCCCTGGAGAAGCAACCTGCTCCTCCCTAGGGATAGCTCGCCCTCCCTGCTCTACTATTTCCTCCCCAACCCGCTGCGCCCCCAAAACCACCTCGATCTGGTCAGCAGCAGGAGTGCCCACAAGATACTGCACGAGTCCAAGTTTGAGTCGACCAAGGATCGCTGTCCGCTGCTCGTCATCCGTAGCGTCTGCCACGGTACTAATACTCAGTTCTTGGTCTTCACCCTCGAATTCACCCCGACCGATAAACGCCAGCGTAAAGAGCCGTCCACCACCACCTGTACGTTGGCCTGTGACTAGGACATGGAGATCAGAATCCTCTCTGTCCCGAACCCAGTTGACGACTGGAACTTCACTCCGAAAAAAATCCAGGTCCTCGCACCCCGCTCCCTGACAATCCAAGAATAGTTTGAGCACGACGTCTCGGGTGTCCTGCAATTGCTGTGCGGATGACGGTAAGGTACAAAGGCAGGTGAGGAGAGTGAGGCAAGCAACTCTACCCGCTTTTCTGATCCCCATTCTTTAGCTTAGCACCTCTATTGGATGAAAAACGCTTTCTTGATGGATGCGTCAGCCCTCATGGCCATGAAAACTAGCATGGGCAGAAGATAACGTAGCCGGGAGCACCACACCGGACTGAGCAAAACAGTGTTGTATAGTCCAGCGGTGGGTGCGGTGAAATAGGGGGTGAACGGTGATCGCTCCTGTTTGCCGATCGTGACTGTCGAGGCCACTTTTGACGTCAGTCTGCGGGACCGCACCGTATTGACGTCGGAATCGGTCCCGTCAGAGGCTGATGGTTTCTCACATCCAGCAGCGGAGGCCCCATGCGTTGGAGTGTTGTACTCGGTGTCGTCGGGCTGGCGTTGCTGGCATGCGCCGAACCCGAACAAGTTCAGGTCACGGATCGGCTGAACCAGATGATCCCTCTCATCGAGCAGGGACTTCCGGTGCTCGGAATCGCCCACCCTCCGTATGCAGCCCGTCGACGACGTGGAGGTCGAGGCCAGGCAGTAGGCGAAGCGCCAGGCACGCCGCCGCCGGAACCGGATATTTCCGAGGCCGCCCAGGAATTGGTGGCGTACCAGCTTGGCGACTACGAGCTCAACACGTATTCACCGAATTCCGTGGACCGGTATAGGGAGTTCATACGGGCCATTGTCGCGGCGGGGGGCTCTGCTCGCACCCACCCGTTCGTCGCGAAGATCCCGATCATGCACACCGATCCCACTGGAACGACGCAGCGCCTCATCGATCAGTTGAATGACGGGCAGGTCGTGGTGGAAATGCAGGAGGTCGAAACGGTCGAGGAGGTCAATCAGGCCATCGCGGCTATGCGGTTCACGTCGCAAGGCGGAGTACGCCCCGAGGAAGGTTTCGAACGCGCCGCAGCATATTGGGGGATGACCGAGGCGGAATACCTGGAGAAGGCCGATGTCTGGCCCATCAACCCCAACGGCGAGCTTCTCATTTCCGTGATCATCGAAAGCCATGAAGGTGTCGCCAACGCCCGTGAGATCTCGGCCATGCCAGGCGT
>DCAZ01000084.1 GCA_002313925.1 Gemmatimonadales bacterium UBA1120 | reverse complement strand
GGGAGACAGACTCGAGCTTTGATCCAATCTGGGATGAATCTTCAGGTTGTTTAGTTGATCCTAGATCCCGAAGCGAATCCACGTGCCGCAGGATGGCATTCAGATCTGATGTGAGACGCTCGAGTTCGTCGTCTTCAAGATGGAGTCGGGCGAGTTCTCCTATCCTCTGAACATCCCTAGCAGAAACACTCATGGCCAATCTTTCTCCAGGCCGGCATATCGAAGAAGTAATTTCTTCTCTCCCACATCATCGAATTTGACCTTCACCTTCATGTCACGTCCGAAGCCAGAGATCTCCATAACTGCCCCAGACCCGAAGGTCTGATGTATAACTCGTTCCCCTAACACAAAGCCCGGAGAGTCTTGGTTCATGTCGAAAGCTTCGTCCTGTTCGTGCGAGATCTTGTAGCCACGGTTCTGTACGGCAATGGGTTTAGAGTAAGGTCCGGGGGATAACCAGTTACTCTTACGATATTCTAGCAATTTGTCTGGGATCGCTGAGACGAATGAGGAGAGAGAGCCATAAGTGAAATCACCTGCACGTCTTCTTTGCCGAGCCCAAGACATGAATAGCTTATCTTCGGCCCTGGTGATCCCAACGTAGAAGAGACGCCTTTCCTCCTCTAGGGCATCCGCTTCATCATAAGCCCGACTAAGCGGGAAAAGGCCCTCCTCAAGCCCAGCGATAAACACCAAACTGAACTCTAGTCCTTTCGCGTTGTGGAGGGTCATTAGCGTCACGGTTTCAGACCCCGGATCGAGACCATCCAGATCTGCAATCAGCGCCACTTCTTGAAGAAAGAGGTCGAGTTCGGTGAAGGTATCTATCTCATCAGGTTCGATGGTTTGAGCAAGAGTCGCATCAAAGTCGAGCGTGCCGGCAATGAGTTCTATCACATTACGTACACGGTCCTCTCCATCTGGGCCTTCATTATTAAGATGTTTGATGAGACTAATATCTTCCACGAGTCCCTCAAGCATTTCTCCTATTGTCGCCTGGGTAGCACGTATACTTAGCCGGCGCATCAGATCAGCAAATTGCTTAAGGCCACGGACTCCCGCAGTACGGATGCCAGGAACCTCCTCAGCCCTCCCCGCAGCCTCTAGCATCGTGACGCCTTGATCCACAGCCCATCGGGTCAGATGCTCTCGTGTAGTGTGGCCGATACCTCTCCTTGGATAATTCACGATGCGGTCGAATGCCGTTTTGTCTTTCGGGTTTGATATCAGTCTCAGATATGCAAGAACATCTTGAATCTCTCTACGCTGGTAGAACCGTAGCCCACCCACCACTTGATAAGGCATCCGGGCCCGAAGGAAAGCATCCTCCAAAGCTCTTGCTTGAGCATTCGTCCTGTATAGGACTGCACAATTACAGATCGATAGGCCTCGGGTACTTTGGATCTGGTCCTGAATTTCGCTGACTATCCACTGTGCCTCGTCTTTCTCATTTGAGGTTTCGACCAATGTGATCTTATCCCCACCCTTGCGACTCGCCCTAAGAATCTTCTTGGGCCGATTCACATTCTCACCAATAACTGCGTTTGCCGCGCTGAGTATTGACTCTTTGGATCTGTAGTTAATCTCGAGGGGCACTACACGCGCGGCCGGAAACGCGGTTTCGAAGTCGAGGATGTTCCGAACATCCGCTCCACGCCAGGCGTAGATTGATTGGTCAGGGTCACCAACAACCATGAGGTTCCCATGGGCCCGAGCTAATAACTCCACGAAACGAAACTGGGCACGATTCGTATCCTGGTACTCGTCTACCAAGATGAAAGAGAAACGCCCACGATAGTGCTCCAGGAGATCTCTGTGGCCTTCAAGAAGTTCTACCGGCTTCATTAGAAGATCATCGAAGTCAAAGGCATCCTGAGCCTGGAGAGCTCCTTGATACGCAGAAAAAACTTGGCCCACCGTTCGGATGAAAGCCTCAGAGGCACTTTGAGTCTCTAGCTGGAACGTCTTGTCATCCTCAAGCCGGTTTTTCGAGTTGCTGATCTCCGCACGTATGGCCTTAGGATTCCAGCGCTTCAAATCAAGTCCTAATTCTTCTTGAACCGACTTAATGAGCCGAAGAGATTGGTCGGAATCAAAGATACTAAAGCTTCGATCCCAACCGAGACGATCCGCATGTCTTCTTAAAAGACGGGCTCCCATAGCGTGAAAGGTTCCCATCCACATTCCTATGGGCTCAGAACCAAGAAGCTTCGTGATGCGTTCCCGCATCTCCCCTGCAGCCTTATTTGTGAAGGTTACCGTGAGAATTTTCTTAGGGGATATCCCAAACTCTTGGATGAGATGGCATACACGCGCTGTTAGTACACGAGTTTTCCCTGATCCGGCTCCTGCCAACACAAGTAGTGGTCCCTCGAAATGGGAGGTCGCCTCGAGCTGGTTTGTGTTCAGGCCAGTGAGATGAAGAGGGGAGGCTGAATCACTCATCGACGGCAGGCAAACGGATTAAGAACACCCTCCCCTCACGGTCTTCCAAAAGTTCGAAAACCCTCAAGCCCCGGTATCCGCGACCCATCCTCTAGAAACTTCTTACTCCGGAGTCAGTCGCTCACACCCGACATACGGGTGAAGGACATCGGGTAGACGAACAGTGCCATCACGCTCCTGATAACTCTCTAAGAGAGCAGCCATAATGCGCGGCAACGCTAGGCCAGAGGCATTAAGAGTGTGTACAAAAATCGGTTTTTCAGACTGGCTTGGCCGAAATCTCAGGTTAGCACGGCGGGCCTGATAGTCCGTAAAGGTCGTACAGCTTGAGACTTCTAGCCACTGGCCAACCGCAGGCGCCCAAGCCTCTAGGTCATAGGTCATCGCACCACTAAAACCGAGATCTCCACTAGAAATCAATATTCTTCGGTGATGCAATCCGAGACGCTCCAGTAGAACTTCAGCCTCACGAGTCAACTCTTCGAGAGCTTCCCGACTGCGCTCAGGATGCTCATAGCGCACCAATTCAACCTTGTCGAATTGGTGCATACGCAAGAGTCCCCTCGTGTCCTTCCCTGCAGCACCCGCCTCCCGACGGAAACAAGGTGAGTACCCAGCATACCGGACAGGGAGATCCATCCCACTAAGAAGTTCATCCCTGTGGAGATTCGTAATCGGTACTTCGGCTGTAGGGATAAGCCAAAGATCATCGCGCGTGGTCACATAGGACTCTTCTTCAAACTTCGGCAATTGTCCCGTTCCAATCATTGTCTCTCGGGTAACCAGGTACGGGACGCGCACTTCAGTATACCCGTGCTCTCCTGTATGCACGTCTAGGAAATAATTGATAAGGCCTCTCTGTAGTCGGGCACCCATACCCTTAAGCACAGAGAAACCTGATCCGCTAATCTTAGAGCCACGTGTTAGGTCAAGGATGTCGAGACCGGTTCCTAGTTCCCAGTGTGGTAAGGGCTCAAAGTCGAATGTGGGCGGATCACCCCATATTTTTTCTGTCCTATTCTCATCTTCACCACCCTCAGGTACTTCGTCGAGTGGTGTATTCGGGATTGTAAGTAAAAGATCTTGAAGTTCCTGGTCGATGGTCCGGATTTCGTGATCGATCTCAGAGATTCGGTCACCCGTAACCCTCATTGTTGCAACTAGTTCTTCGGCGTCCTCACCCTTTCGCTTGAGTTCACCCACTTGTTTCGATGCTGTATTCCGCTCGGCCTTCAGTTCGTTGACCACCATCAACCCCTCACGACGCTCCTTATCCAACAAAAGTACGTGTTCAACAATAGGAACTAACTCAGGGTCCCTCTTAACTAATGCATCTCTTACAGCTTCTGGCTCGAGACGGAGACGTCGGATATCAAGCATCAGTCCCTCGGTATCAAGCGACGGCTGTTACACACCGGACT
>DCAZ01000141.1 GCA_002313925.1 Gemmatimonadales bacterium UBA1120 | reverse complement strand
GCAGCGCCTGCAGCCCCTGCGGCCTTAAGAAGATCTCGACGTGTGATCTTGGAAGCGGTCTGCTCCGAGCCATCAGAGGGATGGCTCTTCTTTCGGGGATTTTTAGTCATTCCATGACCCATGGATCGAGTTATTTGGTATCGTATCCTGGTCCGCCGGCTGTCGCTCATAAATCGGCATCATGTGTCCTTCCCCAATGACGTGCCCGTCGATCGCTTCTAGGAGTTCGTTTCGGGTGAGTCCTGGCGGCAGGTCCAGCTCAGTATTCAGGGCGAAGACGGCGAAGTGGTAATGATGAACACTATTTCTAGGTGGAGCTGGACCTCGGTACATCGACAGGCCCCAGCCATTGTTTCCGTGTGTGGCACCGGTGATTTCCCGTGGCATCGGGTCAGTGGACTCAAAGGGGATTCCCTCCGGCAATCCCGTAGCGTTCCCGGGGATGTTATAGATGATCCAGTGCACCCAAGGGGGCGGGTTCCCAGCTCCATGATCCTGGCATATTACCGCTATCTGGCGGGTTTCAGCCGGCAACCCCCTCCAGGTTAAGGGAGGCGAAAGGTTCGGTCCGTCAGGGGAATACTTACGAGGTATCATTTCCCCTGTCCGCATCGTTGGGCTCTCAACGATGAATGTGGAGGAAGTTTGGGCGCTGAGCTCCATGACTGAACCGACCGTGAGCAGAGCAGCACATAGATAGATTGGCCGCCTTGCCCTCATGGTTACTCCTCCTGACTGCGTATTCTGAAATGCGAAGATTACGGGCTCTCTCGGTTTCAAGGCAATCGTTAAGAAAGCTGACCTACAGAGCTTATGGTTTGAGGAGCGATGGCAGAACAGTCCCCTGGGGGGCATGTTGGCCCTATGATGAAACTGCTCACGAAGCTTTGCTGGCCCGGATTCGTAGTCTTTAGGTCCCAAAAGGCGGCTCGTCACCTTGGTGTGTTGATGGCTACCCTCTCGTGTGCAGCACCATTGTCACCCAGACTCTCCTTTTTGTAACGAGTGGGGACGCGATATAGCGGGCACACGACAAACGAACGGGCGCTATTGTGGCGGAGATTCCACTGCCAGCTCGCCCAACAGGAGTTCCAATGACATATATGGCTGATGGTCGCCAGTACATTGTCGTGGCAGTGGCTGGACCAGATCATCCAGCCGAGTTGATAGCCCTGACTTCCCGTTAAAGATGACAGCATATTGAATACTGCCTGGAGATGAGATTATGAAGACGAAACAGATTCCAGGATTGTTTCTCCTTCTGGTAGCCTTGGGGTTACCGGGTTTGCTGGCGGCACAAGTGCCGCCTTCTAGTTCGGAAGCCAATGTTCAGGTGACCCCTGATGTCGTTTATGGGCATAAGGACGGGATGGCACTCACATTCGATGTATTTCGTCCGTCCAACGCTCATGGTGGAGCTGTCCTGTATATGGTGAGTGGTGGTTGGGTGTCACGCTGGAGCCCTCCTGAGTGGCTTATCGCTCGCAGCTTCGGAGGTCTGCTAGAGAAGGGACTTACAGTTATGGCCGTGCGGCACGGAAGTGCACCTAGGTATAAGGTGCCGGAGGCTGAGGCCGACGTTAGACGTGCACTTCGGTACATACGGTTGCACTCAGAAGAACTAGGTGTTGATGAAGATCGCCTCGGAGTTTTCGGTGGAAGTGCTGGCGGGCACCTCTCGCTTATGCTCGGCTTGGCGTCAGATGATGGAGTGATGGACTCCAATGATGAAATTCTACGCACACCCGCTCGCGTAGCTGCGGTTGTCGCTTATTACCCGCCTGTGGACCTTAGAGCAATAGTGGGTCCGAGCGAACGCTTCCCCGCCCTCGATTTTTCCGAGGAGCAAGCTGCTTCAATATCCCCGATCCTTTTTGCTTCTCCCGATGACCCTCCGACCCTTCTGATCCACGGTGACGCGGACATGCTCGTCAATGTGGGAAACAGTGAGGTGATGTTTGAGGCACTGCAGGGAAAACGAGTGGAATCGGAGCTTATTATCATATCTGGTGGGGATCATGGATTCCGCCTGACGGCAGATAGGGAGCGGGCACAGCAAGCCATGGTCGAATGGTTTGACCGGCACCTGCGTAGATAGTGAGAGGCCCTATCGCGACAACAGGTAGGTAGCTTTGAGCATTAGCCGCCGATCTCTGAACTCGAGCAGGCCGGTAGGGTCTGTCGGATCACGCCGGACCTCATCATACACGAGGTAGACGTCACTCCCGGGTCTGTATGTGTACCGAAGGCGAGCGCTCGTTCCCCACTGCTCAGTTGAGGAGTTGTACTGCGAGATCGTGCGAAGTGTGATTTTTGGTGACAGTGCGTAGTCCACACGAAACGCTGCTAGATGAACGTTGAATTCACCTGCTGGAAGGTCGATGTCGTTCCTGGAGTAGGAAGCTTGAGTAGAAAATTGGCTTGTTATTCGCGCTCCTACAGTAGCGAGTATGTCGACCCGGGTTCCGTTGAAGAAAGTTTGAGGAGCAAGCATCAAGTTGTAATAGATGCGCCGTGCTTGACTACTATTGAATGAAAGGCGCAGTTGCCCGTAGTGGTACGTACCGGGGGCAATAGCGACCCCTTTCCGCACTGAGAATGGTCTATCAAGCCGTTCGTAGTGTCGGTTGTACATGATGTTCAGGTATGCGCCATTGTCGAACTGTGTTCCGCTCATGAAGTGGTGGCGCCGGGACACAAGCCGATTCTGTTGGTCCGTCGTATAGAGGATGTTGTACATCGGGGAAAGCACCCGAAGGCCCCATATGTCGGGGCGAGGATTCCACTCGAAGTGGAGCTTGGTTGTGCGTATTCCTTTGCGTGGCAGAAAGCCCACTTCAGGATTGAAGTTGTCTTGAAAATCGGCGAACTCTCCGAAAATCTGCCAACTCTGGCTTACCCAGGTTGCGTTCAAGTACCTAGCCATGTCACCGGTACTGATGGAGGGGGTTTCCGTTTTGGCCAGAAAGCCAGTTACAGTGAAGCTCGCAAGCGGAGCAAGCGTCATGTCAACGGCATACGTACGGTTATAATGAGTGCCCTCGGTTTCGGCCTTGTTGATGAATAAAGCGCCGACCTTGGATCGGGTCAGAATATTCCTGCTATAGCGAGCAACAAGAAAATTCTCGCCGGATTCCTGAAGGGCACCGCCGGTCTGGACGTCCATGAGAGCAATATTATTTCGACCGACCTTACCAGTTAGCCTGGCCCCACCAATGATCGGCACCGTCTCTCCGGTATCTGAGAGACCGATACGTCTTGTGAAGAACAGATTGGCCAGACGATTAAAGGCATCTGTAGACCCAACGTCAAATTGACCGGCGTTCTCAAGGAAAAAATCTCGTTTCTCTGGGTAGAATAGCGCAAAACGTGTGAGGTTTATCTGCTCGTTGTCGACTTCCGCTTGGGCAAAGTCGGTATTGATCGTGACATCGAGATTCAAGCCTGCACTGACACCGTACTTGAGGTCCATACCGATGTCCCGCTGCACGGCATCATCGGTCACTCCTGCGCTCCGGACCTGGCTTGCTCCACCGGTCACAAACGGCGTAAATCTAAGATCGCGGCCTCGGTTCAGTGAACTAAGGTTGTCGAGAGTTCCAGCCAGGCTAACGCGTGTGATGCTGTAGGGTTTTGGAATCGGGGACCAGAATGCTTGCTCGTTCTTACGTCCGATATTCCGCATGAGGTTGATCCCCCAACTCTGTGGTTCTGATTCGGGGAAACGCAGAGTGATCATCGGGATCGCGATCTCGGCAACCCAGCCATTAGGAGTTTGCTTTGCCGCCACTTCCCAAACTCCGTCCCAGTCACGGTTGATATTAGATGATGTTCTACCGGAGCGGCTCCCTTCGCCCTCGTTGGCCACCTGTTGGTCAAGCATCGCTCCCAGGGGATTGGTCACGAACATGTATGCAGAGCGGGAATCTCTGAAGGTGTCCAGGATCACTTGAAAATTGTCCTCTGACAGAATCCGCTCTGAGTCGCGACGCATCTCAGTAGCCGTCAGTGCCTGGGGATCGGAATCGAACGCGAGCACTCCGAGGTACAGTGTCTCACCGTCGTGCAGGATACGGACTTCGGTTCGTTCAGTCGCGGGAGAACCCTCATCCGGCTCCTGCTGGATAAACATGTCAACCAGTGCTCCGAGCTGCCAAACAGCGTCCTCAAGTGAGCCATCAATGGTTGGTCCCTCATCAACAAGAATTGCACGGATCTTGTATGCATCGCTGTCTTCCTGAGCAACAATTTCCGAACCCAGGATTGCAGTGAGGGTTGTGATCGTGCCAACAAGGAGGCAGGGCTGGCGAAGGCTGGACAGGAGGCCTGAGTTGCGCAGAGGGAAACCCTTCGGGAGAAATATCATGGTGGCGATTATAGCGGAACTATCACCAGAAGTGGATTCTCAGAATAGTCTTGATATGCACGTCCAGTCCGGCCTGTTCTTACTTCATGGGTATTTGAGGTTCCAGCGTGCCGTTTCTGTTGAATCACCACTGGGGCTAGGGCGTAAAAAGCCTGCTGCAGTTCCCTAAGAAGCGTCTAAGTTGCAGTGCATGAGATTCATCTGCGGTGGGGTTTCTCCTACTGCTTCAGAAGTGAGTACTAGGAGACCACCTGGGCCGATTGCTAGTCCCTCACCCTGGGCCTCTAGAAGCGGTCGTAGGTCTATGTGGCCATCCTTTATGGGAACGAGTTTATTGGCTATGAACTCGTAAAACTGAAGCGACTCATATGTGCGTAGTGCCAAGATATCACCTTCTGGGGAGACACTTCCTCCTGTGACCTGGCGGGGGATCACTCGGGCTCCTGATGAGAGTTCCTGAACGAGTTCAAGTGTGACTGTGTCAGGACGAAGAGGTGGTGGGTATCGATATACGGCTACTGGTCCGTTGCGGCCTTTGGTGGTGACATAAATGTCTTCTCCAGGCAGGACGAGGAGGGCCTCGATATCACGCGGTCCATCTGGTAATCTCACAGGGAAAACATCACCATCGAGCTCTGGTATCTGTTGGTTAAGGGTTGCCCTGAAACCGGGGGAAGCGAGATCAGGTTCCTCTAGGCGCCGTATACTGATTTCGCCGGCGGATCGTCTCTCAAGGTTGTCTCCCGTATCTGCGAGGTAGAGGCAAGACTTGCCTCGAGCACAGCTGGATGTCGCGATATCCTCCCAGTCTGTGAGAGATGGCCTTATACGAATACGGGAAATGATTTCACCATCTGGATCAATCGCAGTAAGCACCGATCCGTCATCATTGTGAGTCCAAAATACGTCAGGTTGGCTTAGGCTTACTGTGACGCCACTCGTTTCTTCAAGTTCTTCAGGAAGTGAGATGGCTGGGGTTGTCGACTGACAGTTAAGGTTGGCCGTTGTGGTAGGCCCACAGGCCCCCATGGAGAGTAGAGCTAGCGCTCCCACAATATCCGGGATCCAATGTTGCCGGCAGCTTTTCCTAGCGAATCTCACGCTCAAGATATCTAGCTCAGTTTCCCGTTACTCCGCTGATCTCTTGGTGCATGAGTTCCAGGACTTGTTGGAATGCTTCAGTGGGCAGGGCTCCCTCAATTGGTGGGAAGCCTATTGGATAGAACGTTGGTGTACCACGGACACCAAGTCGGCTGGCAGTGCTTCTTGCACTGGAAATCCGATCGATGCTGTTGTCATTATTTAGGCAGGTATCAAACTCTGCGAGGTCCACACCTGCATCTTGAGCCATGCCCCGTAATACGGGCTCGGGGTCGCTACTGCGTTTCCATGAGGCCTGGTCGGACCAAAGCCTTTCATTCAGAGCTTCAAATGGCAGTGATCCTTGCTCAAGGGCGCACTCCGCAGCTTCGGTTGCGAAAAGAGAATTTTCAAACATGCCGTTTACGAAGGGCACAAATTTCCATAGCACTTTTCCAGTCTCTATGAATTCCTCACGCAGTACAGGGAACGTTTCAAGGTGGAACTTACGACAATATCCACACCCGTAGTCTGACAGTTCTACAATTCTCACAAGTGCATCTAGATTCCCTTGATCATAGCCTAGCTGATCTATGGGTAGTTGGTCGTCTCCGGAGCTGGGTTCAAGCGCCGGGCTAGGCTTAACCTGCGTGAGCTCGCCGATTGGTTGACTTAGCAACGCCTGGGTAGTCGCAGCGGTACCCTGTTGGTTAGGGGTGCCCCCCCCGCAACCGGCTGCAATGATGGTTACGAGTAGAGCTAAAGGTCCTCGAACCCAGCGGCTCATAGCATCTCCACATTTTGTTAGCTGGTCTAGTTCGGCCAAGAAGGCTGTCATCTTAGCAAGGTGTCTTTGGCCATGGTTGATTCTACCTTCGCCATGTCCAGATGACCAACGCAAGCCCTGCAGCTGCTCCTAGAAGAGCTCCAGCTGCCATAGTGCGGGTTGTTGATAAGTCGTGTCGTGTGGGGAGTGAGGTGCTTGCTTGGTCAGGGTCCCCATCTAGGCTCACCACCCCTTGGTCATCGTAGGTTGGGAGAGCCACAGGGTGTTCGGCAACAAAGGGGTTAGCTTCGTTCTCCGTGCCTTCCCATTCGCACTCAGAGCAATTTGCTAAACCCTTCTCGCAGGCGGTTCGATTAGCATAGACGACTCCTCGCCCACAAAGCGGACAGCTTAGGTCGAGAGGTTTTGGGCGGATCATATCGTAGAGTGCACTCTTCGATAGCTCGAGTTCTTCCGCGATCTTATTCACACTTTGGTTTGATCCCCAATACAACTCGTTAGCTGCCGTGACTCCTGTTTGTGACTCTTTTGGTGCGCCCATTGACGGAAGCCTGCCGTTCGGAGTTGTATGTTGGGTGCCCGTATCAACCCTTCTAGTTGTTCTGGTGAACATAGCGGCCTTCTCCCAGATACGTCACCAGTGTTAATCCCCGCATCCCACGGCCATCTCGAGGCCCTCCTGAGAGAACCGACGGTGCCTCCTCGGGGGGCCGCTGTCATGTGTCATCCTCACCCGAACTATGGCGGGACTATGCACACCAAGGCTGTTTACCGTGGAGCCGAGGCCTTGAGTGATGTGGGATTCGCAGCTTTGCGATTCAACTTTAGGGGCGTGGGAGCCAGCACGGGGAGTTACGATGGAGGCATCGGTGAGGAAGATGACGTTCTTGATGCACTCAATTGGCTACAAGGCGAATATCCCGGATTACCATTGATCGTCGGCGGGTTCTCTTTTGGTTCACTGGTCGGCATGAGAGTCGGCGCGGTGGACAAGCGTGTGGTGGGGCTCTTGGGAATGGGATTACCAATCAATTTGGAACGATATGATTACTCCTTCCTTTCGGATATGGAAAAGCCAGTGCTAGTCGTCCAAGGTGAACATGATGAGTTCGGTACCGGTGAGGAGGCAGCAGAGTTGATAACAAGTCTAGAAGGGGACATTAGACTGGTGCGAATCCCGGATTCAGACCATTACTTCACGGGTTGCTGGGATGAATTAAAGCGGGCGGTTAGGGGGTACTATGAGTCAGGACCGGGATTCCGGCTCATGCTGGCCGTATAGGGTTACCTGAGGAGGAGCTATGCGTACCCGCGATCGGGTCTTAAGGAGTCTTGAAAACATTTATCGAGGCGCCTTCACAGCGGCAGAGGACGCCGGTGAGGGCAAGGCTATGGAACAGCTTGATTTAGAATATCAGCGGGATCAACTGGAACTCGAAGTCCTTCTAGATATCCGGGATTTATTGATTCCGGAGAAGCCTGATGCGACGACGTCACTTCTAGAGAAGGCTCAAAATATTCGCAAATTGACCAAGCTGCGGTGATGTCTCGGAAGATATATACCCGCACAGGTGATGCTGGTGACACAGGACTCTTCGGAGGCGGACGGGTCTCGAAAGGCGACTTACGGGTCGAAGCTTACGGAACGGTTGATGAGTTAAATGCTTCACTCGGATGGGCTGCATCAAAGGTAAACCAACAGGAAATCAAGGATTATATCGAGGCTGTGCAGGACGACCTGTTTGTGATAGGTGCCGACCTTGCGACATCTCCTCCAACTGAAGGGCGCCCTCGCCCCAAGGTGCCGATTCTAACCAAGTCTCGGATTGGAGAGATTGAGTCGTGGATCGACAAGGCCGACGATGAGCTACCTGGATTAACTGCATTCGTCCTTCCGGGCGGCTCAGAAGGAGCGGCAGCCCTACACATGGCGCGCACCATCTGTCGGCGTGCAGAACGGGCGGTCGTTCGTTTGGGGGCTCATGGGGAGGTAAGTAATGGTGTCATACCCTACTTAAACCGTCTTTCAGACTTGCTTTTTACTCTTGCCAGACTGGAGAACCACCGAGTTGGTATCAGCGACCGGGAATGGAGTAGCCCGGACAGGTGACGATAGGTTGCTTGAAGTGCTGACTTCCATTAACACTTTGCCGCCTTCGTAACCGGAATAAAACACGACATACGTGTGAAGCTATGACATACATTATTGCTGAGCCCTGCATCGGGACGAACGATGCGAGTTGCATCGAGGTTTGCCCGGTCGATTGCATCTATGAAGGCAAGGACCAGTTCTACATTCATCCCGATGAGTGTATCGACTGCGGCGCATGTGAGCCGGAGTGTCCCGTTCAGGCGATTTTCCCTGATACAGATGTGCCTGTGGAGTGGGAAAAATACACAGAGAAAAACAAGGCTCACTTCGAATAAACTGCCGGGTCCAATATTGGTGTAAAAGCCGGTTAAGGATTTCAGGCATGCACCCGATTCGCCGAAGTATCTTCAGCTGCGTATCCTGGTTCAGTCTAAAACAAGACCTACTACCGGCGTTTGCCCTCTTCTATCTGAGTGATCAGAGCAGGTCTCAGAGTTGGTGCAGCTCCGGGCAGAATCCTAGCATACTTTGAACCCAGAGATACTAGAGCTAGCAAGACATGGCGACCCACTTGCTTTGACTCGTTCTTTAGTCTCGACTCCTTCTGTAAATCCGCAGCTGGAAGAGGGTGGAAGTGGGGAGCGGGAAGCTGCAACCCTTGTCGCGGAATGGCTTGATTTATGGGGGCTAGACACTCGTATCACTGAGATTAGTCCCAATCGTTTCAATGTGATCGCAAAGCTTGACGGAGAAGGTCCTACACTTCTGTTGAATGGACACTTAGATACAGTAGGGGTAGGTGGTATGACCGTCCCACCCTTCGATGCCAAAGCAGAAGGTGGCCGTATCTGGGGCCGAGGTTCTTGCGACATGAAAGCTGGGCTTGCTGCGATCCTCGCCGCGACAAAGCGTCTGACCGAAGAAGGGCCGCGGCCAAACCTCATTGTTGCGATGACCGCAGACGAGGAGCATGCGAGTCTCGGCATGTACGCTTTGGTAGATTCTTTTCCTTCGGCTGATTTCGCGATTGTGACTGAGCCCACTCGTCTAGCAGTCATGCCTGCTCATAAGGGGTTCTTGTGGATTCGCGCTGTTTTCGAAGGGCGCGCAGCTCATGGCTCTCGCCCCGATCTTGGCATCGATGCAATCCGCCACGCCGCGCTTTATATAAGCGCTCTTGATGATTACGGGGACCAACTCACTTCTCGTCCCGCTCACCCGCTACTGAAGCACGGGTCGGTCCATGCAGGTACAATCCAGGGCGGTTCTGCAGCTTCCGTTTATCCTGATACCTGTGAGATCGTTCTGGAGCGTCGGACGATGCCAGGAGAGAGGCCAGAGAAAGTACTTCAGGAATTCCAGCGAATACTCGATGAACTGAGAGAGAGAGAGGGGGACCTAAGGGCTTCACTTGAGCAGATGCTCGAACGACCCGGTACTGAGGTTCCAGAAGACTCCAGGCTTGTTCAAGGGCTGCTCGAAGCAGGTCAAAAGCATGGAATTCCGCCCGTCGTGGAAGGTATGACAGCCTGGGTTGACGCAGCAATTCTGAACGAAATTGGAATCCCAGCAGTCTGCTACGGGCCAGGCGACATCGCACAGGCGCATAGTGCTGCAGAATGGGTTGAGCTAGCTCAGATAGAGAAGTGCGCTGACGTTCTGGAAAGTTTTGCGCGAGACCTAGCTACTCAAGTTTCTTAGCACGCCGCACTCGTTTGTCTGACTTGTAGTTTCGGAGGGAGATGTGGCGGATCTCGTCATGATTGGTGGAATGGTATGGACGGCTGTTGAAGGTTCTCCTATAGCCGAGGCAGTAGCTGTGCAGGACGGCCGCATCATAGCCGTTGGATCTAATCAAGAAATCCAGGAACTCATGCATTCCCGGACTCGGGTCATTGAGCTCAATGGTCGCACGGTAACCCCTGGATTTATTGATGCTCACATGCACTTCATCTCGGGCGGCTTCCAGCTCTCGGGTCTAGATCTCCGTGAGGCAACCACGCCTGAAGAATTTGTGATCAGAATAAGGGAGTTTGCGGAATCAGTTCCTAGTGGAACCTGGATCACCGGAGGGAATTGGGATCATGAACTTTGGGGAGGACTGCTTCCGCGGAGTGACTGGATTGATCCGTTCACACAAGCACATCCTGTGTTGGTCCAGCGTTTGGACGGCCATATGGCTTTGGCGAATTCACTAGCTCTTAAAATGAGTGGTGTAGCTACCAAGACAGGGGATCCCCCGGGCGGTTTTATAGTGCGCGATGAGGCTGGCCTGCCCTTAGGTGTACTCAAGGACCAAGCTATAGCTCTAGTCAGGAAGGTGATTCCTCCCGCGACGGTCGAGGCAACTAAACGAGCGCTTCAATCGGCGGCTCGGCACACGCTTTCTCGCGGAATAACTCAAGTTCATGACATGGGAGGCTGGAATAATCTGGACATGATGGGCTGGGCGAATCTGGAGGTATACCAGCAGGCCCACTCTGAAGGACACCTACCTCTCCGAATCTATTCCGTCGTGCCCATGAGTAGCTGGAGGCGAATGAAGGATTATGTCTCTACCAATGGCCGGGGAGACGATCGCCTTTGGTGGGGTGGGGTGAAGGCATTCGTCGATGGCTCGCTGGGATCAGCCACTGCGTGGTTCCATGAGGCCTATCTGGATGAATCGGAGAACACGGGACTTACAACTACTGATATCGCTGAATTACAGGGTTGGATTGAGGGGGCGGACAAGGCTGGTCTCCAGCCCATTGTCCATGCAATTGGCGACAGGGCTAACGATTGGCTGTTGGACATATACGAGGATCTCGTGGCGAATCACGGTAAGCGTGACCGGCGTCTTCGCGTTGAGCACGCTCAACATCTTAGTCAGTCTGCGATTGGACGGTTCTCTAAGCAGGGAGTGATCGCGTCGATGCAACCCTATCATGCCGTAGATGATGGCAGATGGGCAGCAAAGAGAATCGGACCAGAGCGTATCAAGCGTGCATATGCTTTCGGGTCTCTGCTGGATACTGGAGCGACTCTAGCGTTCGGTTCAGATTGGACCGTGGCACCTCTGGATCCAATTCTCGGCATCGATGCAGCAGTCACTCGCCGAACACTCGATGGGGCGAATCCAGACGGATGGATGCCGGAGGAGCGGATATCTCTTGAGCAGGCGCTTCTTGCCTACACAGCGGGAGCGGCTAAGGCCGGGTTCAGTGAGGACCGTTCGGGCTCACTAGAGAACGGCAAATTAGCTGACTTGGTCGTGCTCTCGGAAAACCTCTTTGAAATTCACTCTAGTGATATCGGGAATGTCGAGGTTGACATGACCCTAGTAGACGGTGAAGTGGTTTATGATAGGTAGCGCGGATGTTGGGGAGTAAAGCATCTTGGCGGTCCAATTTTCACTGTGGAGGTAGCGTGGCTAACCCCAAACTCACTTTTCTTGTCGCGTTCTCTCTTCTGGTAGCAGTTTCTGTATCAGCAACAGAGCCCGATACGTATCCTCGGCGGATCGGGATAGATATTGAAAATTACAGATTTGAAATCACGCTCAGTGATCAAGTCGATGAAATTATAGGTCGCGCTACGGTATCAGTGAGTTTTACGAGTAATGGGGTCACTGTTTTACCTCTCGACCTGACAAGCTTGAACGATGAGGGCCAGGGGATGCGTGTCTTGGCTGTTTACACTAGCGACTCTCCACTCTCATTTGTTCACGAGGATAATTTGCTGACTATTGATCTTCCCGAAGTCGGCCAGGTTGGCTCACGTGTTGCAATCACTATAGAGTACCAAGGCGTGCCAGATGCAGGGCTAAGAATCGGTCCAAATAAGTATGGAGATCGAACATTTTTCAGTGATAACTGGCCAAACCGCGCGCGGAGCTGGCTCCCAACGATCGATCACGTGTATGAAAAGGCCACATGTGAATTTGTGGTCAGGGCTCCAGATCATTACCAGGTCATATCGAACGGGCTATTGCGTGAGGAAACTGATTACGATGACGGGACGCGCCTCACGCACTGGAAGCAGTCTGTTCCAATCTCCCCTTGGCTTTATGTCTTAGGTGTCGCCCGCTTTGCAGTTCAGCAGGTTGATGATTTTGATGGCAAGCCAATTCAAACTTGGGTTTATGCCCAGGACCGTGAAGCAGGTTTCTACGACTTCGCGGTGCCAACTAAACAAGTTATGGAGTTCTATTCGGAGTACGTTGGACCCTTCTCCTATGAAAAGCTTGCAAATGTGACCTCGCCAGCAACTGGGGGTGGAATGGAAGCCGCTACCGCGATCATGTACGGAGAGAATTCAGTGACCGGTGAACGGTCTCTGCGGTGGCGTAACGTCATTATCCACGAGATTGCCCACCAATGGTTCGGTAATGCCGTAACTGAAGCTGACTGGGATGACGTGTGGCTAAGCGAGGGCTTCGCCACGTATTTCACACAGCTCTTTATCGAGCATGCTTACGGACGTGATGAATTCGTAGATGGAATGAAAAGTGCCGCTGACCGAGTCTTTTCCCAGTATGAGGAGGATCCCGAGTATCGCATCGTGCACGACAACCTTGATGACATGAGGCGCGTCACAAGTGGAGCGACGTACCAAAAGGGTGCTTGGATACTGCATATGCTCAGGAAGCGTATGGGTGACGAAGCATTTTGGACCGGTATCCGTCGGTATTATGAGACACATTTTAACCAAACTGCCACCACGGATGATTTTATGAGGGCCATGGAAGTGGCCTCGGGACTCGACCTGGAGACGTTTGCGGAACAGTGGCTGTATGACGGTGGGAATCCTCACCTTTCAGGGTGGTGGGAATATGACCCAACGTCGCGGACAGTGAGTCTAGAGATTAATCAAGTTCAGCAGGTGGGAGGCTTGTTCGACTTTCCACTGGAAGTCGGTATCTACTTCGAAGGTGAACGACGACCGCGCTTCATCGAGACAGTTTCTGTCACGAACCGCTTCCATCGCTTCGTAGTTCCAGTCAACGATGAGCCGGTGGACGTGCGGTTAGATCCTGATACCTGGGCATTATTTCAAGCCGACTTTGGGCGACGGGAGCTTGAACGGCAACTGAGCAATTGATCCAAAAGAGGACACGATAATGATTCTGAAAGGGTTAGTTCTCGCTTTCACGAGCTTCCTTCTATCGAGTTGTAATATAGGGAATGCCCATTACGATTTGGTGATTGAGGGGGGCCGGGTCATCGATCCAGAATCTGGCCTCGACGCCGTGCGTACGATTGGAGTGATTGGAGGTGAGATAGCTGCGATCACCGAGACTTCTCTTGAGGGTGACCGAGTGATCCAAGCCACGGGGCTTGTCGTGGTTCCCGGCTTCATCGATCTGCATGAGCATGGCCAAGACGAGGATTCTTACCGGATGATGGTGCGTGACGGTGTAACGACGGCGCTTGAGCTTGAGGTTGGCACGGCTGATGTTGAGGGATGGTATGCTGAGCGTGAAGGTGGTCAGCTCGTGAACCATGGCGTGAGTATAGGCCATATTCGTGTGCGGATGGATATTTTGGGTGATCCGGGGGACTTCCTTCCTGCGGGTATTGGAGGGAGCGCTACAGCTACAGAAGAACAGCTTGGTGAGATTGAACGAGATATCCGCGAAGGGATCATGCAGGGTGCAGTGGCTGTCGGTTTCGGAAGCGCTTATACACCGGGAGCCACAATGGGGGAAATTGAGCGTATGTTTGCGGTAGCAGGAGAGAATGGGGTAAGTACCCACATCCATATGCGTAACGGCTTAGCCGGCCTCGATTCGACAATTAGCGCAGCAAGTAGGGCCGGAGCACCTCTGCACATTGTACATGCGAATTCGAGTGCTGGTGGTCAAATCAACGAGTTCCTATCCACCATTGAGAATGCACAAGCTTCTGGGCAAGATGTCACAACCGAAGCTTATCCTTACAGTGCTGGCATGACCCGGATTGAATCAGCTCTTTTTGACGATTGGGAGAACTGGGGTGAACAGCAGTTCGGCATACACCAGCTGGTATCGACGGGGGAGCGGCTGACTAGGGAAACTTTCGCTCAAGCACGGGCTGCGGGGGGTACTGTGATTATTCACAGTCGAACGGAAGAAATGACTCGTGCTGCCGTTGAGAGCCCTATCACCATGATTGCAAGTGATGGCTTTATTGAAGACGGCCGCGGCCATCCAAGGACTTCAGGTTCTTATTCGAAGGTTCTCGGTCAGTACACGCGTGAGGAGGGTGTGATGACCCTGCCCGAGGCCATCAACAAGATGACGCTAATGCCGGCTCAGCGCCTAGAGGCTCGAGTTCCCGATATGGCTGACAAAGGAAGAATTCGTATTGGTGCGGATGCAGACATCACAATTTTTAGCGCCGAGACTGTAATTGACCGCGCAACCTACATGGACGCCTCGATCCCACCCGAAGGAATCCCCTATGTGGTTGTGGGAGGAGAATTGGTGGTCGACGGTGGGGAGATCACTGCAGCGAGACCTGGTGAGCCAGTAAGAGCGCCAATTCGGTAAGGTTTGGTGTGACCAGCTGCAGTGAGGCTGATTTCTACGAAGCTAAAGTCTCGTTATCTCGATATTGCGCCATCGGACCCTAATTCCACCTCCATCGTGGATTTGCAGCGCGATATGGCCTGTGGCCACTCCGATCCTCTCATCCATGAGGTTGATCATCTCTGTGCTGTTTATCCAAGTCGTGACATGCGGGCCTACGACACGCACCCTCATAGTATTCCACTCACCCATATGAAGGGCTGAGTCTTTAGAGGGATCTGGCTGGATCAGCCATCCTCGACCGTATGATTCATAAATACCGCCAGAGAATAGACCTGGTGGCGCGACCTCAGCTTGCCAACCACTGATAATTGTGCCCTCGATTGTAGAACGAAAAAAAACACCACTATTCCCGTCCGCTTCCTGCTTGAACTCGAGAGTTAGGTCAAAATCTGTATAAGTCTCGTTTGTACGCAGGTAGCCGTACTGAGCGTCGGGTCCACTCTCACAGATAAGTTCTCCGTCATCCACGTACCAGAGTTCGGTCCCATGCACGGTCCAGCCCTCAAGATCGCGTCCATTAAAGATCGATGTTGACTTCTGAGCACTGAGCGATGAAGCGGTCACCAATATTGCGAGCATGAAAAACGCACCCCTCAGTCTTCCACTTGACCCTAGAGGGAGGATTCTCTCAATTCGCATCAGAGATATGGTTTGATCTTGATGTTTCGATAACGGACATCGTGTCCGTGGTCCTGAATGCCTATGGAGCCAGTAAGAAACCGGGCGTAGAGAGCAGGGTCAAACTTGCTTGTTTGCACCAGTTTGTCCCATTCGTCAGTGTAATATTCGTACTGGACAGTCAGTTGACCGTTAAGCCAATGCTCGACCTGATTACCTAAGACCACGATACGACCAGTATTCCACTCTCCTACCGGGCTAGACGCAGTGACCATGGATGAATGGAGGTCGTAGTTATCCCCTGTTAGATGCTTATTCATATCCATGGTGCCCATATCGATGTATGTAGTATCGTCGAGCACTTGAAATTCTGGGGCTACCTCCCACATCGTAGTTCCTTCGACTTCCTTCACTCGGTAAAACACACCGCTGTTGCCTACGGGTGAAAGCTTGAAATCGAAAAGGAGCTCGAAGTCAGAGAACTCTGTCTCGGTAACGATATCTCCACCAAGCCCCTCTTCACTCCCGTCCGAAGCAAAAACGACCAGATTACCATCAGCTATAGCCCATCCTTCCTGAGGAAATGACTCATTCAGGTATCCACGCCAACCGTCTGTAGAAACACCATCAAATAAAAGAAGCCAACCTGCAGCCACTTCTTCCGGCGTGAGTTTATTGTGTTCTGTCTCAGCAGGTGTGTTGTCCCTTCCTTGATTTGTCTGAGAACAGACGGCGAGGGCTGATATTAGGCCCAGAAGGCTTAAGCGTGCCCCGGTCCTCCAGATGATAGCCACTGTTAGATCACCTCCATCATTTCGGGGTCCCAGGCCAGAATCTGCTCGCCGAAGTAACTATCGTTGCAGGCTAGGGCCGGTGCCGCAGCGCGTAGCCCAAACTCTGCGTCTTCGCTTACCGGGCGACCATCACGAACACCGCGGAAGAAATTCATGAAGTGATCAAAGTGAGCCCCCATGTATCCATCTTCTACCATATAAACACTTTCTGCCGGCGGTAGCATCTGCTTTCGTGCCTCAACCCCCTGATCCATTTCATCCGCTTTCCTCTGGCTAAAGACATCAGTTGGGCTAACAGCCTTATTCCGGCGCAGGACAACCTCCGTCCAGGTCACGTCCATAGCACCTTCGCTCCCTACTAGGCGCAAGAACGTTGTGCCTGAAGTGCCATCAACAAAATTCACACGGAGTGAGAGGTTGAACGGCGGATGCGCCTCAGTCTCTGGGTAGTCGAACATTCCCAGCAAGATGTCGGGTACCTCGCGCCCATCCTTCCAATAACGCAGTCCGCCCTGTGCCATGATCTTACGCGGGCCCAGAGATGAGGTGATGAAATGAAGACTCGAGAATAGGTGGACAAACAGGTCGCCGGAGACCCCAGTACCGTAGTCGCGATAGTTTCGCCAACGGAATATACGCAACGGATCGTAGGGTTTCGGAGGAGCATCACCGAGAAACATTTCCCAATCGACAGTTTCTTCAGAGGCGTCTTCAGGGATAGCGTATTGCCAGGCACCGATCGGATCATTACGTGCCCAAAATCCTTCAGCGTAGTTCAGTTCTCCAATCTCTCCTGCGGCGAGTAATTCTTTTGCCTTCTCATTACCAAGGGAACTCATCCCTTGGCTACCGACCTGGAAGGTTTTTCCGGATTCATTTTGTGCCCTGACTACATCGGCACCCTGGGCGATGCTGTGTACCATGGGTTTCTCACAGTACACAGATTTCCCAGCCGTGAGTGCTTCTACAGAAATCTGTTTGTGCCAATGATCCGGAGTACCACAGATCACAGCATCAACATCATCTCGGGCTAATACTTCACGGTAGTCACGGGTGGTGAACAAGTCTTGTCCATAATGTTCACGCGCAGCTACCAGGCGGCCATCGAAACAGTCCGCTACGGCAACAAGTCTCACTCCTGGAACGCTCAGTGCCGTTTCAACATCGGCCATACCCATCCCTCCAGCTCCGATGACTGCTAGTTGAATCTGGTCATTGGCAGACTGATACTCTTGCCTTACGAGAGTGTGGATGCGATTCCGTTCCCTGATGGATAAGAACTCAGGCGCTGCGCCACCGGCTAAGGCACCAGCTGCGAGGCTGCTCAGAAACTTGCGACGGGACTGTGGGGCTCTGGGGTGAATCATTTTTCGCTCTCACGGGCGGGGTTTGGTCTAGTACTCGTATTGTTCGCGACTGCTAGGTCGCAAACGCAAAGCCTAGAAGCCGTTCGTTACAATGCGTGGTGACTACCTGAATTGCCAGCAAATCAGCCACGGTAGCATCTTACCGTGCCTCCGACTCAGGAATGGACCCGGGCCAACCCCGAAGGACGGACAATGCTCAAAACCATACGATGTTCGCTTACGATCTCAGTTCTCTTAGTAGCTGCCCAGCATGTCGGTGCCCAAGTCGATCTTGGAGCCTTGCAGGACGAAGCGGTGGGTTGGCTCCAAGAATACATTCGAATCAATACCATAAATCCCCCGGGCAACGAGATTCGGGGAGCCGAATTCTTTGCACGGTTGTTCGAAGCAGAAGGCATTGAATATGAGATTGCTGAATCTGCGCCTGGCAGAGGAAATATTTGGGCTAGACTAGAGGGTGGCGATAGACCGGGTATCGTCCTGCTACACCATATTGATGTGGTACCGGCCGACGAGCGTTATTGGGATAATGACCCACTCTCGGGCGAACTGAGAGACGGCTATATCTACGGCCGTGGTGCTCTCGACACGAAGACGAGTGGCATTCTGCATTTAGCAACCTTCCTGGCACTTCACAGGTCAGGGATTCCTCTCAATCGAGATGTGGTCTTCATGGGAACTGCTGACGAAGAGGCTGGGGGCTTCTTCGGAGCAGGTTGGCTCGTTGAAAATCGTCCCGAGCTCTTCAGTAACATTGGTTTCTTACTCAATGAAGGTGGCGGTGGCTCGGTCGTTGAGGGCAGAGTACAGTTTGGTGTCGAGGTAACTCAAAAGGTGCCCTATTGGTTGCGCCTAAAAACAACGGGTGAGCCGGGGCATGGTTCCCGACCGCTCGTCTCGTATGCTTCACTCGAACTAATTGAGGCCCTGGAGCGTCTGCGCCTTCACGAGTTTGAAGCACGTATTATTCCTGCGGTTGACTCCCACTTCAGGGGCATGGCGGCTCGGCATCCCGAGCCTTGGCAAACCCGATTTCAAGATTTTGGCTCTGCGATCCAAGAACCTGAGGTGTTGGAGGAACTTCAACTCTATAACCCATCGCTTCACACGTTGACCCGGAATACCTGCTCGATCACACGCTTTGAAGGGAGCAATAAAATTAACGTAGTGTCACCAGAAGTTTGGGCAGAGATTGATTGCCGATTGCTACCTGATCAGGATCCTCAAGCATGGCTCAGAGAGCTTCAGGGTGTGGTAGGCCCTGAAGTGGAGATCGAGGTATTAATGGGGTTTACACCCGCAGTCTCAACCACCGAAACTCAACTCTATGAGATGATCCGGGACGTGACTTTAGAGGAGCTGCCTGGAGCTAGCTTTGTGCCACAGGTTCAAGGCGGATTTACGGACAGCCATTTTTTCCGGGACCTTGGCATTGTTAGCTACGGGTACAGTGCAACAGCGACACCCTCAGAGGATGCCGGGGGCGTTCATGGGAATAATGAACGTGTAACAGAAGAGAATGTTCGCCGCGGTGTGACTATGACGGTCAAGATTCTAGAACGATTCGCCGCCACGCGACCAATTTCAGAGGAAGAGTGACGATGGGGAAAATCAACGTCTGGTCAACGGAGTCTCGTGAGATCATGGAAGGGTATCATGGGCGCTTCATTCATAGCGAGCGCACCACCCACGTTTATTGGGAAATTGATCCAGGAAAGCCGCTTCCGGAGCATGATCACCCCCATGAGCAGGTTGTGAATATGCTCATGGGCACTTTCGAATTAATAGTGGACGGGACCTCCCACATGCTTGAAGCGGGAGACGTTTTCGTGGTTCCTCCGGATGTGCCACACACTGGTGTAGCCCATACCCCTTGTAGGATTCTCGATGTCTTCACCCCGGTCCGGGAGGATTATCTATGAAAGCGCTCAATACATTCACTAGCCTGATAGCAGTAGCACTACTTGCAAGTGCTTCGGCCTTGATAGGCCAGGTTAACACTGAATCCACCGATGATACGATCGCTCCTTGGCCCCCTGTCGCGACCTTCTCGATCCTCGGCTATGACCCGAATACTGGGGAAGTAGGTGGGGCTGTGCAGTCGCGGGTCTTTGCGGTGGGAAACGGAGTCCTTTGGGCTGAGGCGAATGTAGGTGTCGTCACGACTCAGGCGATTGTGGACGTTAGTTACGGACCGCAAGGCTTGGAGTTGCTCCGGCAGGGATTAAGTCCGCAGGAGATTGTCGGCCGACTCCTCTCCGATGATCCAGATCCGCGTCCCGAAGATTGGACAAAGCTCGGGCGGCAATTCTCTGTGATGGACTCCCAAGGCAATGTCGCAACCCACACCGGACCACGCGCTTCTGACTGGGCAGGGCACCGGGTCGGTACTTATGTATCCGCACAAGGAAACATATTAGCTGGACCAGATGTGGTTGATATGATGATAGAGGCCTTCGAGGGGACAGAGGGACATCTATCATTCCGCCTTCAGGCCGCCCTTGAAGCGGGTCAGGCTGCTGGTGGTGATAGCCGGGGTATGCAGTCGGCAGCGATGATCATTGTCAAGGAAGACGGTGGAGTTTGGCTCAACAACGATGTCGTACTGAGGCTCCAGGTTGATGACTCTGATAATCCGATTGCGGAGCTTAGGCGGCTTGTTGAGCTGGCCGCCCGCCAGCGGGACCGGACTAGAGGCCGCTAGCTATTGGATCTAGGGCCTCTAGTCCTGCAGTCGTTTGTGCGCCCTGGCTAGGACTTTTCTATGGGTTCGCGATTTACGAAGCCTGCTACAAGTATGCTGCCCGGCTCAGCAGTGCTCCTCGTATGCGGTACGTAAATCATTTGCAATGTCTTCTGTGTTCCGGCCCTCAATTAGGTGACGCTCCATGAAGTAGACGAGGTCCCCATCCTTGAAGAGCGCAACCGAGGGGGATGAGGGCGGAAAGCCGACGAGGTACTCACGGGTGCGGTCGGTAGCTTCTAGATCTTGGCCGGCAAAGACTGTAGTCAGTACTTCAGGCTTCTTCTCCCCCTGTAGTGACATGTACACAGCGGGACGCATCATCCCTGCGGCACAGCCACAGACCGAATTTACCACTACGAGAGTGGTTCCCTTGTCTGCGCTGAGCACGGCGTCCACCTCGTCACGCGTCTTCATCTCACTGAAGCCGACGCGCACGAGGTCCTGACGCATAGGCGCTATCATCATCTCTGGGTATGGCATGGCTGGGCTCCTGGTGGCTTATCTGAAGCTAAACTTACCCATGATGAGCCCTGGGTTCCACCAGCGGGCTTTAACGGCACCGTTGCAGCACTAGTGTTAGGCAGTCACCTTTTTGTTATGCCAGCCGTGACCCAGATCGTGCGACTCAACGTCAAC
Organism: Gemmatimonadales bacterium UBA1120; assembly: GCA_002313925.1. Lineage (GTDB taxonomy): Bacteria > Gemmatimonadota > Gemmatimonadetes > Longimicrobiales > Gaopeijiaceae > UBA1142. The sequence continues at coordinate 29,468 of DCAZ01000141.1, read as the reverse complement.
GGTGACCTGCGAGAGATCGGGGTGCCGATGCACTTCACTCTTCTGGAAACTCTGAGGTACGAGCTTGGCCTCACGGGCTCCAAGCAGGGGTGTGATAAAGGTGACTGTGGTGCATGCACGGTCATCCTAGATGGCCGACCCACATTATCTTGCATCACTCCGGTCTGTGAGGCTGAGGGACATAGCGTCATAACCGTTGAGGGTTTGGCGGATGCGGATGGCCCTCATCCGTTACAGGATGCATTCGACTTACATGGGGCGGCTCAGTGCGGGTTCTGTACTCCTGGGATCCTATGTTCTGCCATCGCTCTCCTCGAGCAGACAACTTCTCCTTCAAGAAGAGAGGTCAAGGAGGCTTTGGCCGGAAATCTTTGCCGATGCACAGGCTACTCCAAGATCTATGACGCTGTGATGAGCGCAGCCCAGAGATTGCAAGTCGAAGCTCATCTAGACAGGTCACACAGATGATCGATAGACCACGTAAGTCTCAGTCGGACTTGCAGTTAATTGGTACGCCGATGCGAAGAATAGAGGGACTTGATAAGTCCACCGGTCGGGCAGTGTATACGGATGATATAGTGCTTCCGGGGATGCTTCATGGAAAAATCCTCAGGTCTCCCTATCCTCACGCTCGGATTATATCGATTGACGTGTCAGAGGCTGAGAAACTAGAGGGTGTGCACGCGGTCATTACAGGTGGCGACATTCCGACCAAGTACGGCATTATCCCTTGGACGGCCGACGAGTATCCGCTATGCACTGACCGCGTCCGGTATATCGGCGATGGGGTAGCTGCGGTCGCTGCTGTGGATGAGGATCTGGCAATTCGTGCCTTAGAGTTGATCCGGGTCGAGTATGAGGAACTTCCAGCGTTTCTTGACCCCTACGAATCGCTCGCAGCTGATGGATCAACGCCATACATACATGAGCCCAGGAAAGAAGGCGGGAACGGCAATGTAACGAAGCAGGTGCAGCTGGAGTTCGGTGAAGTTGATGAACTCATGGCTGGGTCGGATGTCATTGTCGAGGGCAAATACTTTTTTGAGGGGAGCACACATACACCGATTGAGCCGCACTGCGCCATCGGACTCTGGGATGGAGTGGGTAAACTGACGGTCTGGTCAGCTACTCAGGTCCCACACTATTTGCACCGAGAACTGGCCCGAGTTCTAGAGCTAGACCCAGCGCGTGTGAGGGTGCTCCAGCCACTAGTTGGTGGAGCTTTCGGTGGGAAAAGTGAGCCATTCGACTTGGAGTTCTGCGTGGCCAAGCTATCAATGTTGGCAGCTCGCCCAGTGAAGATTCTCTATACTCGTGAGGAAGTGTTTTACGCGCACCGTGGACGACATCCCTTCCACATGAAGTACCAAATGGGTTGTACCAAAGAAGGGAAGCTCACTTCGGTTGACGCGGAAATTCTACTTGATGGGGGTGCCTACGCCTCATTCGGTCTTGTGACCACGTACTATGCTGGACAGTTACTTTGTGCGCCCTATTCGATGTCAGCATATCGGTTTGATTCAACTCGATTGTATACAAACAAGCCGGCGTGTGGCCCCAAGCGTGGACATGGCTCGGTACAGCCGCGCTTTGCGTTCGAGATCCAAATTGACAAACTCTCTGAGAAAGTAGGCTTAGACCCGTTTGAGTTCAGGCGCCGGAACTTCATTGGCTCAAACACACGCACGGTGAATGAGTTGCGAATCACGTCGAACGGGTTCCTAGAGTGCCTCGAGTCAGTTGAGCGTGCGAGTCATTGGCGTCGCAAGTTTCGCCGACTTCCGTTTGGCCAAGGTGTAGGGGTGGCCGGGTCCACATATATCTCTGGAACAAACTACCCGATCTACCCTAACGACATGCCGCAGTCTGGGGTACAGATGCAGATAGATCGCTCTGGCCGGGTCTCTGTTTTTAGTGGAGCGAGTGAGATTGGACAGGGATGTGATTCGATGGTTGCCTACATCGCTGCTGAGGAACTTGGTGTGCCCCTCGAATACGTGAGGGTTCTTCGTGGGGATACCGATTTCACGCCAGTGGATTTAGGGGCGTATTCTAGCCGAGTAACGTTCATGCTAGGCAACGCGGCGATTGATGCTGCAAGCAAGTTGCGTGAGATGGTCCAGAAGGCGGTTGCCGGGGAGTGGGAGGTAGAGGCTAAGGAGGTCCTTCTGGTTCAAGGAATAGCAATGTGGGCACCTGACACCGAACGGCAGATGCCGATCCGGGAAGCCTTCAACCTCGCAGAGTCCAGATTTGGGACACTAGGTGCTACGGGCTGGTACAACACACCAAAAGATGTCCATGGCGAATATAGGGGAGGTACGATCGGTGCCTCGCCAGCTTATTCGTTTACGGCGCACGTGGCCGAAGTCGAGGTTGATGTCGAGACGGGTGTAGTTGAGGTCGAAAAAATTTGGATTGCACATGACTGTGGTCGGGCACTCAACCCGGTGCTAGTAGAAGGTCAAATGGAGGGCTCTGCCTACATGGGTTTTGGTGAAGCTCTCATGGAGGAGCAGATCTTTAAGAGCTCCGAACAGGGACGAGCCGGGCTACACAATGCTCCATCGCTTCTCGACTACCGCATCCCGACTAGTCTCGACACGCCAGAATTAGAGTCATTGATTGTGGAATCAATTGATCCAGAGGGCCCATATGGAGCTAAGGAAGCGGGAGAAGGTCCGCTTCACCCTTCGATTCCTGCCATAGCAAATGCGATTTATGACGCTATCGGGGTCCGGGTGGACAGACTGCCCTTCTCCCCGCCAAATATGTGGCGGGCAATTGAAGGAGCCCGAGAAGCCGGCACCCTGGTTAAGCCCTCAATTCCCGATGGTGTTCAGGTAGCCCCGGGGGCGCCACACGCCGGAACAATCTCCTCAGGATCATGAGAATGCCTCCTCTCGTACCAGGATCGCTTGCGATCGTGGTTGTGATGTCGACGGCTCTGCTCCTGTTTCGTTCCCTGCCAACCAGTCATACCGACGTAGCAGTTACAGATTTGGGTGAGGCAGGGGACACACAAGACCCTGGTTTCTGGAATGAAGAGGATTGGTCGATCTTTGAGGCCAAGGTCTCATGGGCCCTAGGACAAGGTCTGGATACCCTTTCAGTTGGTGTGGTAATGGCCAAGATAGGACGTTCCTTTGTTGGGACGGCCTATGTACCCGGAACGCTCGAGGTAGAGGGACCAGAGAGCCTCGTGATCAATTTCCGGGGTCTTGATTGTGTAACCTTTGTTGAAAACGTCTTCGCGATGTCGCGCTTCGTGCGCGCGGCAGGGGCGGGAACACTTCTTGGAGACCGCAAGTCTGCTGAGGACTTCTACGAGTCTATTTTGAGCGAGCATCGCTACAGGAATGGTCAAGTCAACGGTTATGCGAGTCGGTTGCATTACTTCAGTGATTGGGTTGGGGACAATCACCAAAGAGGTTTCGTACGCGACATTAGTGCAGAGCTTTACGGCATCGTCGATTCTGAGGCAATTGACTTCATGTCTACTCATACTGACGCGTACGCTCGGTTAGTAGACATGTCGAATGTCTCGTTGATCAAAGAGATGGAAGAGCGCTTAAGCGCCGAGGGCCGAGTTTATGTTCCAGAAGACCGAATCAATGAGGTAGTCCAGGAAATCCATGACGGTGACATTATTGCGGCAACCAGTACCCTAGCCGGGCTGGACGTCGCCCATACCGGTTTAGCGCTTTGGATTGATGAGACCCTGCATCTTCTTCATGCACCACTCGTGGGAGAGGCGGTGCAGATCAGTGAGACTTCACTTGCAGAGCGTATAAATAAGATAGAGGGACAGGACGGCATCATTATCGCACGTCCTCAAGATCAGCCACGCCGAGAAACTACGTCAGCAAGGGAAGGGTGACGTGCTGAGATTACCTCCTTTCAGCTACCACAGGCCTCGGTCGGTGGCCGAGGCTACAGGACTCATGAGCCAGTATGCGGAAGAAGCAATGTATGTGGCCGGTGGAACAGACCTTATCCCAAATATGAAACATAGGCTCTTTGAACCAACCCATCTTATCGCGTTGAAGAGTGTGAGTGAGCTGAGTGGAATCCGTGAGGAGAACGGCTATCTCCGGATTGGTGCAGCCGAAACACTTGCAGAAGTGGCCCGGCATCCAGGGGTGCAAAAACTATTTCCTGCCCTATCAGATGCTGCGGGTCATGTAGCAGGTCCGCAACTTAGGAACGCGGGAACGATCGGTGGGAACCTCTGTCTTGATACTCGCTGTACCTACTACAACCAGACATCGTTTTGGCGTGGTGCATTGGGCTATTGCCTCAAGAAAGACGGCACAGTTTGCCATGTTACCAGCGTTGGCAAGAAATGTGTCGCAGCTCACTCAGCTGATACACCCCCAGTGCTCATGACTCTTGGGGCGACGATCACGCTTGCTGGACCTCAACGAAAACGCCGGGTCCCCATAGAAGATTTTTTCATAGCGGATGGTATATGCAATACCCGCAGGACTCCCGTTGAAATAGTCACGGAAATCCGCATTCCACTCAGTGCGGCTAACCGAAGACAGGCATATGCGAAGCTCCGGCAACGCAAGTCGATCGACTTTCCGCTCCTGACCGTAGCTGTGTCTGCAGATATCGAAGGGGATGGGACCGTTCAGTCAATCAACGGGGTGGTTACAGCACTTGGAGCACGCCCTCGTGCTCTTTCAGGATGGGATGATCTTGCAGTGGGAAGCACCTTGGATGCTGACATGATCGATGAACTTGCCGAACGTGCCCACGAGCAGTGTCACCCACTAGAAAATCTCATCGTTGATGCGGACTGGAGACGGGCGATGGTACCTGTGTACGTGCGACGCGTCTTGGAGAAATTGCTTATCGCATGAGAGTATTTCACGTATCGAACTCTCTGGCTAAGCCACGGATATAGTCTCTCGATAATACCATCACCGACTTCCTAAGGGATCCGGACAGTCCTCGCTTCTACGCGTGTCAGACAGCTGAGTGATCTCCCAATTGTCGCCATTTAGAAGCAACTCAATTGAGTTTACGCCGCAGTGTGAAATCAATCCTTCCAGGTAGAAGGTGTACGGTACCCATGCTGACGAGACGTTGTCATCTATCTGGATGTCCACATCATAAACTTGCTCATCCCACCTTCCTCCAGATTCACCGATAGCACCGACCCACTCAGCCACTGGTTGGGTGCTAATTGCTGGAAGACCATCTCTTGATCTCACGACAGCGAAACGTGCGTTGTCGGCAAATACGGCAGCGACCATAACAGGATCCGCGGCACGCATCCCATCAAAGACCTGCTGGACTGCTGCCATGACTTTCGCTTCTTGGCTTTGCCCAGCGGCGGTCTTGATCTCAGCCACCAACATGGTGCAAACGGCTACCATCATAGTGACTCTGCGCATTCTGGTTCTCCCTTTTTATCCGCCGGTGAGTCTGCTTTATTCAGTCTAGACGGGAAGTTGGCTTTGCTCAGGGGCTCGCAACACCATATTCCCATATTTGCTTCAGACCTAGACGGGAAGACTCGTATGACAGACTCAGAACTCACACCTCGCAAACCAAGCAAGACCATCACTGTCGTCTCTGAGTTAATGATGCCCAATCAGGTGAATAATCTGGGGAGTGTTTTTGGTGGCGAACTCCTCTCGATGGTCGATCGAGCAGCGGCAGTGGCGGCGATGCGGCATGCAGGACGGCCCTGTGTAACTGTTTCTATTGATCGTGTTGACTTCAAAGAGCCAATTTACATTGGAGAACTTGTTACCTGTACGGCAAGGGTGAGGTTTGTAGGGCGCACTTCCATGGAAGTTGGTGTTAAGGTTCTTGCCGAAAACCTTCTAACCGGTGTGGAGCGACTTACGAACAACTGCCTACTCACTTTTGTGGCTATCGATGAAAAACATCGGCCATGTCAGGTAGCACCGCTCGACCTTTCCAATCCCGAAGACGAGAGAAGGTTCCGTGAAGGTAAGAGGCGCCGGGAAGTGCGAGAGGAGTTTGATAAGGAACTTGAGCAAGCAGGATGATGCTTTGGGATTCTGAGCCTACCAGTTCACCACAAGACTGCGGGCCCTGCTTGCTTATCTAAGAACCAGCTGAAGAGCTAACGTCGCTCCACCACCATAGCGAAGCCCATGCCCCCTGCGGCACAAGCAGTGATTAATCCGAATTCGATGTCCCGGCGGACCATTTCGTTTAGGAGGGTAATGGTCAGGCGCCCTCCTGTTGCTCCAAATGGGTGACCAATCGAAAGAGAGCCGCCCATCACATTGATAAGATCCGGGTCAGGATGACCAACGGCGGCGCTTCGACCTAGTTCGTTTTCAGCGAACTGTTTCGATGCTAAGGCCTGTAGATTCGATAACACTTGGGCAGCGAACGCTTCGTGCATCTCCATTAGGCCAATGTCTTTCATCTCAAGTCCGGCCCGATCGAGCGCGAGGGGTACAGCGTACGCGGGGCCTTGTAGAAGTTGCCCCGATGGATCAAGAGCAGCCCATGCCCAGCTCCTCACATATCCCATGGGCTCAATACCTTCGCTGCGCATCTTTTCCTCATTCATAAGGATGACTGCAGAGGCCCCATCCGTGAGAGGGGAAGAGTTTCCAGCGGTGACTGAGCCGTGCTTCCGATCAAACACCGGACGGAGGATGCCTAGCTTCTCTAAGGAAGAGTCGGTGCGGATGCCGTTGTCCTCTGAGACGACGTTCTCGAAATCTGGTGGCACGTACACTGTGCTAATGTCTTTAGGAAGTCTTCCGTCTCTTGCTCCTGCCGCTGCTAGTTGGTGTGAACGGAGGGCCCATGCATCCTGCGTTGCACGGGAAATATGGTTCTCTTTCGCCATTCGCTCAGCGGCTGCCCCCATAGTTTCACCTGTCGTGGGTTCAGCAATGGCCGGAGCTACCGGTACCAAATCTCTTGGGCGCAAATTGGAGAACGGAGCAACCCGTTCCCCGAGTGTCTTTCCTTTCGCCGCAGTTACCAGAGCGTTCGAGAACTTGTCACTGACTGTGATAGGAATTCGTGAGAGTGACTCTGACCCTCCTGCGATGACCACGTCCGCTTGGCCGACCTCGATGAGTTGTGTGCCGTCAGTGATCGCCTGGTTTGCTGATGTGCAGGCTCTGGAAACTGTGACTGCAGGTACTCCTTTCGGGAGCACAGCTAGTCCAACCTCCCGAGCGATGTTTGGTGCCTTCGGGTCGTGGACCACCGTGCCATAGATCAGTTGGTCAACTTCTGTTCCCTGAAGGCCACTTCGTGCTAAGGTGTCCCGGACTGCATACTTCCCGAGATCAATCGCTGTAAGACTTCTAAAGTCAGTTCCTGATCGGACGAACGGAGTACGTGCTCCAGCGACGATCGCCGTCTTCATCCTGAACCTATCCGTCTGGTCCGGCCGCCATAGAGTTGGCCCAGTCAGGCACCATCGACGGGTCAATTCCGAACACTGTAGTCCCCACGAGTAGTACTATCGCGGTAATCACGAGAACCCCAATCAAATTAAGGAAGATCCCGATACGGACCATCTCTTCGACCGAAATCCGCTCGCTCCCAAATACGATCGCGTTCGGGGGAGTCGCAACCGGCATCATGAAGGCGCAAGAAGCGGAAATAGTAGCTGGTATCATGAGCAGCAGCGGGTGAGTCCCCGTTACTACAGCGACTGCAGCTAGAACGGGGAGAATCATCTCGGTCGTAGCAGTGTTACTTGTTAGCTCTGTCAAAAATGTGATCATGATGCAAACCAGCATGATCATAGCAAATGTCGGTAGGTTCCCGAGAGCCTGCAATTGCTCCCCAATCATGGTCGCAAGCCCGGTTTGTTGCAGGCCTGCGGCTAGAGCGAACCCGCCACCAAACAAGAGTACGATATTCCAAGGTAGTCTAGGTATCACGTCAGGACCCATGATTCGCTTATGACCCTTCGTGCGGTCCCGGGTTGGGATCAGGAATAGAGTAGCTGCCATGGCTATGGCGACTGTCCCGTCATCGACCATCTCGGGGAAGGGCAGTAGTCGAGACCAACCGGGAATGCTCGCAAAGCCAAGATTGAGGTCTACACGAAGTACCAACAGGATGGCAAACATTGTGAAGACCGCGAGCACGACTTTTTCTTCGAAAGACATCTCCCCGAGTTGGCTTCGTTCTCTGTCAACGACGACTCGGTCGACCTTGAGATCCTGGGGTGTGCGGTAAAAGACCTGTGTGATTAGCACCCAAATAACCCCAATCATGATCACACCTATGGGCACGCCTAAAACGATCCATTGTCCGAATGCAATCGAAGGGGCATCCGGAAACAAGATCTCAAATATTCGTACCAGTGAAAGATTGGGAGGAGTACCTAGGAGTGTCATTAGGCCTCCGACCGAGGCCGCGTACGCGATCCCGAGCATGAGGCCAACCGAGAACGAATGAGTTTTTTCTGCCCCGAAATCGTTTTCGATTTGGAGAATAATCGCTAGGCCGATCGGGACCATCATTACTGCAGTAGCCGTATTCGAAATCCACATCGATAGAAACGCTGAGGCGATCATAAAGCCCAAGATAATCCGCGATGGGCTGGAGCCGACCATGTGTATAATATTTAGGGCAATTCTTCGGTGCAGATTCCATTTCTCCATTGTCAGGGCGATCATGAAACCACCAATGAAGAGCACAATAATGCTGTTGAAATAAATTGGTGCTATCGCGGCCCCATCCATAATCCCGAGCAGTGGAAAAAGGACTAGAGGTAAGAGAGCGGTAGCGAACAGTGGAATCGAATCAGTCACCCACCAGATTGCCATCAATACTGCTACTGCTGCCATCTTGCTTGCAGCTTCATTTGCGGGATCGATTGGGGCTAATATGAGAAAAATGAAGGCCCCGAGCCCTAACCAGAGCCCTATCGTTCGTGCTCTGTCATTTTGTTGGCTTTGAATCGCCATGGGCTCCCTCAAGACGACTTTAGCACGTGACCGTGTGCTGCCCGCTTGTGTTTACTATAGGTGGCTGCGAACTGGCTTATAGCTAGGACGAAGACGGGAGCAAGCTCGCGGGAAAAGCGAGGAACGTCTAGGGAAGAAAGGGTCCAATCAAACCCCTTTTGTCCCGAATTATCGTTGGCGCCCCCCAGGAGATCCACATCCTTTCGTGGATGCAGCTGGCTACCTGAGTTGGCTGGATGAGCTAGGGCAAAATGGTGAGGTAGAGCTGACCGAAGAGCGCGCAGAGGTTGGTTGCTAACTTTCGGGGCTAACGTGCTCCGGCCGGCTCAAGACGAACAATTCCAGCTGGCCCACCCCTTCGGTCGTCAATCGCCAAGTAGACGTATCCATCAGGCCCTTGGCGGACATCACGAATTCGTCCCATCCGCTGGAAGAGTGTTTCTTCATTGAGGACAGTTTGCCCATCGATGGTGAGGCGTGAGAGTTGCTCCCCTCCCAGGCCACCTACAAAAATATTACCGCGCCACGCTGGAAACTTGTCGCCAGTGTAGATCATCAGTCCCGAGGTTGCGATCGAAGGAACCCAGAAGTGTTTTGGAGATTCCATCCCTTCCTTGAGTGTCCCTTCATGTATGGTCGTGCCACTTCCGTAATTGACCCCATATCCGATTACGGGCCAACCGTAATTGCGTCCAGGAAGGACTACATTGAGTTCATCTCCGCCCTGCGGTCCGTGCTCGTTTGCCCAGAGGTCGCCGGTCATGGGGTGGAACGCGAGACCCTGTGGGTTACGGTGCCCGTAGCTCCAGATTTCCCCGAGGGCCCCAGCTGTGCCCACGAATGGGTTGTCAGCAGGAATACGACCGTCATCATGTAGGCGGACAACGACCCCATGGTGGTTTGATAGATCTTGGGCTGGATGTGCGTATAAATCTCCTCGCGACGGCGCCTGGCGATCACCGGCGGTAATGAAAACGTAACCGTTGCCGTCGAATGCTATCCGGGAACCGTAGTGTCCGCGGCCAACTGCTTGAGCAGAAAAGAGTTCCTCGATGTTTGTTAGGACATCTTCCTGGAACGTACCCCTGATAAGGACGGTCCTTGCACCTTCGAGGTCAGTATAGGGCTTTGAGTAGGTGATATAGATCAGGCGGTTCGTTGCAAAATCCGGATGTGGTTGGACATCCAGAAGGCCACCTTGTCCTTGCGCCAATACTTCGGGTATGCCTGGTACCGCATCCGGCAGCAATCTTCCTTCACGGATGATCCGTAGTCTCCCAGGCTTTTCTGTAACCAGGATGTCACCGCCCGGTAGGAAGGCGATCCCCCATGGGTTTTGGAGGCCTGAGGCTACTGGAACCACTCGGTAGTCGTGCAATGTTGACCGGTGGATCTGTGCCCCGGAATCCTTGGGGATGGCAGCAGATAAAAGAAGGCTTACGGCAATTAAGACAATCGGAGTTCGGGCCATCGGTCAGTTTCCTCAAAATGCATAAACGAGTAGTCCCCGGATCGTTCATTAGGGACGGTCATTGCTGATCTAAGGTCCCCTAGGCTTGGCCGTCAACGCCACGAGGTCGTGTGGCTTACACTAAAAAGGTTTGCGAGTAGCCAGTTTGAGCCGTAACCTGACGGTGAGATCTTATGTTGAATGATAGGACTGCGGGCATTTAGGAGGCTTACGATGGGTGAGATCCAAGTCGATCGGAAAAAGTTTCTCGCGACGGTGGGTGCAGGAGCTCTAGCGGCAATGACCCCCGAGGATAAAGCTGAAGAGCTTGAGCACTACATGATCGATGTTCTCGAGGGTCATGACCATGACCATGGCCATGGATCTCACAAGGTGGAAGAAGACCAGGAGCAGGTGAGTCCACCCCGTGGTACCGGAAACCTCTTCCAGCCAAACGGTCGTGTGTTCGAACCGATGCCCGACAAACCCACGCTCGTGGATTTTTTCAACCTGCGGTTCGCCCCAGCCCGGCATGTTTTGCAAAGTGCCAATTACGCTCTCCAAACCGGACAACCTGAAGAAACGGTTCTAGCTTGTCTGCTGCACGATGTTGTACAGAATCTCATCAAAGTCGATCATGGGTGGTGGGGTGCGCAGCTGGTCGAACCTTATGTTGACGAGCGAGTGGCTTGGGCTATCCGTTACCATGCAGCGCTCCGATTCTATCCGGACGAATCAGTGGGATATGAGTATCCAGAGATGTACAACCGGATCTTCGGTGAAGACTACATCCCAGAGCCCTACATAGAGCGCGATTACCAGCACGCCCGGGCTCACAAGTGGTACATGGATGCTCGGCTGGTGACCCTGAACGATACCTATGCATTCCAGGACGGCGTGGATGTTTCGATAGAACCGTTCATTGACATCATTGGGCGCCATTTTAAGCAACCTAAGGAAGGTTTGGGATACGGAGGTACGCCCTCGTCTCATATGTGGCGGACCATCGCGAATCCGAACAAGCCTCTGTAGAATTTTTTAGGTACAGTTCTACGGCCAGCCTTTATTGGCTGAACCTAGCGCAGCCAATTTCATGGGTTGATCGAGCTTTATACTTTGGTGTGCAGTGGTGTGAACTGCTTACTCTAACCACGGCCTGAGTTCAGAGTATGACCATGAGCAACGAGCCACGCCAAAACGATGTTCTTATAGCCGAGTACGTGTACCGTCATGAAGCTGAATTCAGCGCTGGCTTCTTAGCCGATGCTGGGATTCCGTTCCGTGTGCAAGCCGATGATGCGGGTGGCGCGTATGGTGGGATGACCTTTACATATGCTGTCCGGATCTGGGTGCGTTCCCAAGATGCTGAGAAAGCCAGAGAAATTCTCCAAGTCACACCTGACCCTGCGATATTTGTTCAAGTGGATGATTTAGACGAGCAAAGGTCTGGCTAACCGGTGCAAGCTGTCAGTTTCAATGTCACGATTCCGCGTTATCTCCTGGGTAAGAGTCTCGGGAAGCTCACGAAGTCTGCGGTGTTCGGGGGCCTTAGTGGACTGCATTATGGCGAAATCACTGAGCCATCCCTGCCGGCGGACGACTGGGTACGGCTTGAAATCCTCAAAGCCGGTATTTGTGGATCGGATGTTGGTACACTGACGTTTAAGACTAGTCCTGCGATGGAACCCTTTAGCTCTTTCCCGGCTGTTCTTGGCCACGAGATTCTGGCTCGCGTTGTAGAAGTCGGGGGAGCTGTCAGAGGTGTTGAGCCAGGCCAGAGAGTTGCGGTCAATCCTGTTATTTCCTGCAGAATGAGAGGGTTTAGGGTAGAAGAAGAATGCTCTTCTTGTAACGCCGGATGGCCAGCTACATGCGAACGAGCGGGTGAGCAGGGAACAATTCTAGTCGGGAATGAACCACTCCTTCGCGGTATGACCGTCGGATATCATGGGTCACTCCCAGGCGGATGGTCCGAGCGTATGATTGCGCACGAAACCCAATTGTTTCCTATAGATGATAGCCTGAACGACAGGACAGCTGCTCTTATTGAGCCCCTCGCGGTTGGGATGCATGCTGCGTTGGGATCCAGACCGTTTGGCTCGGGGCCCGCCCTGGTAATCGGTAGTGGGCCAATAGCACTTGGAACTATTTGGTCCTTACGTGCCGCTGGTTATCCGGGTGAAATAGTAGCTCAGATCAAGAGGGCCCATGAGGCAGAGATTGCGATAAGTCTTGGTGCGAGTGACGTAGTATCTCCCGGAGATGAAGCTCGCCAAGCGATCGTTAACACGGGTGCAAGTGGCTACATGCCCATTCTGGGTAATGAAGTATATGCGGGCGGAGGTTTCCCACTCATCTTCGACTGTGTAGGCAGCAGGCAGACCATTGAGCAAGCACTGCGCTTCTCAGCGCCCCGAGGCCGAATCGTAATGTTGGGTTGTGCTGCTAAAATCCGAAAACTTGACCTGACATTCATGTGGGCCAGAGAGTTAGACGTGAAGGGCTATGTGTGCTACGGGATTGAGGAATGGAGGGGGGAGAGAAAGCATACATTTCAGATCACTCATGACATGCTTGTAGAGACCGCCGCACCTGTGCAGGAAATGGTCACTCACGTATACCCCCTAGCGCAGTACCAACAGGCACTCTCGACAGCTGCTACGCGGAGTAAGACAGGCTCTATAAAGGTTCTACTGGATCCTACAGCGCGCTGACATGAGCAGGCCGCGCATCCTTGTCGTCGGGGGCGGAATAATCGGCGTGAGCTGTGCCTATGCACTTGCCAAGGCAGGTGCCCAGGTTCATCTGCTAGAGAAAGATAAGATTGGTTCTGGTGCTTCGGGAGGGAATGCAGGAACCGTAGCAGTAGGCCATCCGCCACTCAATCGCCGGGGTCGACTGAGGCAGCTTCTAGTCTCGTTACTGGATCAAGGAAGCCCTCTCTACATACCACCCCGTTGGGATCCAAGCCTCTGGGGATGGCTCCGAGATTTCGTTCGCTATTGTACGGACGAACACGTAGAAGAGTGTATGAAGGTGATGGCTCCACTAGGGAAAAACGCACTCCAGACCTTTGATAATATCATCGAGGAAGAAAAAATTGAGTGTGGATACATTCGGAGCGGCTACTACAAAGTGTGTGTAACCGAACCGGGGTTACTGAGTGCGCGGAATGAGGCAGCTGCGATCGAAGCATATGGCTACCACCCAGAATGCATTAGCTCAGAGGAGTTAAGGCGACGGGAACCTGAGTTCGGTCCTGAACTCCTAGGTGGGATCCATTATCCTGAGTCCCGTAGTTTGGATCCGCTGAAGTTTCTGGAAGCGTTAACAGAGAGAGCCAGGCTGCGAGGGGCTCGGATCTCAGAAGGAGTGAGCGTCCTAAGTATGTCGATCATCTCAGGGCGTGTTGTAGGTCTGCGCACGAATGAAGGGGAGATTGGTGCTGATGTGGTAGTCTTAGCGACAGGCCCCTTTAGTGCAGGCATCTTAAATGAGGTTGGAATTCAATTACCATTGCAGCCCGGCAAAGGCTACCATCGTGACTACGCTATAGGGCCTGGTGGTGCTCCCCCGATCAAGATTGCGTCTGAACTCAGTGAGGCTTCCGTGTTTTGCACGCCAATGGGGGATTTTGTCCGTTTTGCCGGTACAATGGAGTTTTCAGGATTCAACCGGGTGATGCGCACCCCGAGGCTAAATCAATTGACGAATGCTGCTCGAAGATGCTTTCCCGGTTTGGGAGGTGATGGCCCAAAATCAGAGTGGTGCGGCTTGCGGCCGATGGCATCGGATGGAATGCCAATTATAGGATCTATAGGGGATATCAAAGGACTGAGCGTCGCAACCGGGCACGGCATGCTGGGACTTACTCTTGGGCCGATAACAGGACAGATGATTGCTCAGGAGATACTAGATACAGAGGAGCCAAAGTTAAGGAAACTATCCCCTGACCGGTTCCGTGGGGCCGCACTAGTGAATACAAAGAAGCGCTAGATCCTTCTTTTTAGCTCATATCGCACAAGGCTGCTGTTGAAGAGTCTCACAGATCCAGGGGGATGACTTCTGGATGCACCTTACTGTTAGCCTGACTGCCATCAACTCCTATTCCCTCAAGAGTTAGAAGCGCAACTTTCGCACGAAGCCCCCCACCAAACCCTGTAAGACGACCATCCGCTCCTACTACCCGATGGCAGGGCACGACAATGGGAATAGGATTTGCTCCTACTGCCTGTCCTACAGCTCGAGCCATATTCGGTTTGCCAATATCCTTAGCTATTAGACCGTAGGAGACAACATGTCCGTATCTGATCTTGAGTAACCGATCATAAACTTCGTTCTGAAAGCTGGTGGTTGTTCCTCCGAAGTCGAGTTTAAGGTCAAATACGGTACGATCCTTCTGAAAATATTGTTCGAGTTGCTCCACAGCATTTTGAAGATTGGATGGCCAGGACCCAGGAGGGTCTGTATGGCGATCACGTGGAAGTGACCCGAATTCAATTCGGCGCACACCAATTGTTGAAACCCATACCGTGAGGGGTCCTGCCCTTGTATTAGCCAGGTGAGCTGAATGAACGTCGTGGGGAGTAATCAGCTCGTTTCTTCTTTTGCGTAAGTCTTAAGAGCTTCCTGCAGGGCATCGAAACCAATAAGTGCACATTTTATGCGTACGGGGAATTTACTCACCCCCTGTAAAACCCGAAGGTCTTTTAGCCTTTTATCCTTAGCTGCATCAGGATCACCCTGCATCATCTTCGTGAAACACTCGGCCAAGATTTTCGCATCTGCAAGTGAACAACCATGGAGAAGGGTAGTCATCATGCTTATCGCTGCTTGAGAGATTGAGCAGCCTTGGCCGACAAACTTAGCCTCTTCGATTTGGTCGTCCGTAATACGCAACTGTAGTCGAACTTCATCACCACAAACCGGGTTAGCCATGTGGATTTCCACAGATTTCTCTTCGAGTTCAGCCTTGTTCCTCGGGTTGCGATAATGCTCAAGGATCAGCTGTTGATAAAGAGAGTTGAGCGGTGGTGTTTCCATTAGGAAAAGATACCTCGAACCTGCTCGAGACCCTCTATGAGCCGGTCGATATCACTCTCTGTATTGTACAAGTAAATCGACGCGCGCGCGGTCGCTGAGATTCCAAAATGTTGCATCGCTAATTGTGCACAGTGGTGTCCCGCGCGCACAGCAATGCCTTCTGAGTCAAGAATTGTCGAGATATCGTGCGGATGAGCGTCACCTAGGGTGAATGAGATCAAGGCTGAGTGTTCATCGGGTGACTGAGGGCCATAAATACGAATGCCATCCACCGCGCTCATTCGTTCCAAAGCGTATCCTAAGAGTTCATGTTCATGCTTTGCAATTGCATCCATACCGACTCCAGAAAGGAAGTCGATGGCTGCTCCCATGCCGATTGCTCCAGCGATGTTGGGCGTGCCGGCCTCGAATTTGTGCGGAACTGTTGCCCAACTACTCTCGTCTCGCCCAACAAAGTGTATCATTTCACCACCACCCTGGTACGGCTCCATCGAGTCGAGTAGATCTCGTCTGGCCCAGAGCGCACCGATTCCAGTCGGCCCGCACATCTTGTGTCCGCTGAAAGCGTAGCAATCCACCCCGAGCTCCTGGACGTCTACCTTCATATGGACTGCTCCCTGAGCACCATCAACTAGGACGAGCGCTCCGACCTCATGCGCTGCCGCAGCAACTCTTTTCACGGGGTTCACCGTTCCAAGAGCGTTCGACACATGGCTGATCGCCACGACCTTTGTCCTATCTGTCAGCAGGCGAGGAAGTTCATCTAGAATCCATCGTCCCTGCTCATCGAGCTCAATATACTTGATCACCGCACCGGTCCGTCGAGCGAGAAGCTGCCAAGGGATGATGTTTGAGTGGTGCTCAAGCACCGAGATCAGGATCTCGTCTCCTTCGCCGACATTGTCGAGTCCCCACGCGGTGGACACAAGGTTGATGGCTTCGGTTGTCCCTCGGGTCCAAATGATCTCTGAAGGCTCAGCGGCCCCAACCCAACCAGCGACCTTAGCCCGTGATTCCTCGTATGCTACTGTTGCACGTCGGGACAGCTCATGAATTCCACGGTGGACATTTGAATTATCGTTCTCGTAGTACGCTCTTAGTGCGTCTAGCACGACCCTGGGTTTTTGTGAGGTTGCCGCATTGTCGAGATAAACAAGTGGACGACCGTTGACGGACTGTTCAAGCGTCGGGAACTCCCGGCGGATTGTGACCGGGTCGAATGTGGCTATGGTCATCGTAAAATCAGCTTAGATCAATGTAAATCTCGTCGTCCTGGATCTGGACTGCAAACGACTTAACAGGCCGTATAGCCGGCAAGCTCTTATTGCGGCCCGTGGCGCACTCGAACCGGGCTCCGTGATAGATACACACCAAATCCTCACCGTCCAGTTCTCCATCCGAGAGAGGGTACTCCTCGTGAGAGCATTCATCTTGAAGGGCAAAGATATCCCCGTCGATATTAGCCAGCACGACAGGGGTACCTTCAACCATAACACCCTTTAGTGTGCCGACATCACAGTCGGCCACTGCTGCGACACGTACCCAGCTAGACATGAGCAGCGCAGCTGGAGGAAAGTCTCACGTGTTTCACCCTCGAGTTTTGATGGTCACTGTTAGTGTTGAGATAGTTTCTCTTCGATTACCCGAGTGACTTTTTCAACAACCCCACCAAGCGGGAGCTTGGAGAGAACTTCTCCCAGAAAACCGAGTACCACCAGCCGCTCGGCCTGGATCCGGCTAAGGCCCCTGCTCATAAGATAGAATTTCGCATCGGGATCGAGTGCGCCGACTGTTGCACCATGGGAACATTTTACGTCGTCCGCTTCAATCTCGAGGTTGGGTAGTGAATCGGCTCTAGCGTTTTCGGAGAGCAGTAAATTCCGGTTTGTCTGATATGCGTCTGTGCGCTGGGCCGTTGGCTTTACCCTGATAATCCCACGGAATACCGCCCGACTCGCGGCGTCGAGGGCACCTTTATAGAGTAAGTTGCTAGTGGTATGTGGTGAAATGTGATCCTGGCTTGTGTTGAAATCGAAGTGTTGGTCGTCGTCTCCGAAGTAAAGCCCGAGCATATCCGAATTCGCTCCTTCTCCAAGAAGGCGGGCGTTGAGATCAACACGTGAAACCGAGGCTCCGAGAGCGACGTTGAGCGTATCAAGTGTAGCATCGCGATGAGCGAGAGTGCGCTGAACTGATTGATAGAATGCACCTCGGCCTAGGCGCTGAACTGATACGTACTGTACCTGTGCCCGTTCCTTAGCGATGATCTCCACGGCGTTAGAAGCAAACGTCTGCTCAGAGAAATCATCGGATAATATTTCGTCAACGTACGAAATACGGCTTGCATTCTCAGCGAGGATCAGGACTCTGCTAAATTGTGCAACCCCAGCCTCACTCAGCCAGCGCGTCACTCTGATTGGCGTGTTGAGCTGAACTTCTGCTGGCACGTACAAGAAAATCCCATCGCTCCAGAGTGCAGCATTCAATGCAGCAAACTTCCCCTCTTCAGGAGGCACTGCTTCGGTCGCAAGGCAGTTTCCCACAAGATTTGGATGTTGTTCTATCGCATCGTGAAGCGAGGAGAGGATCACACCTTTGGCTATGAGGTCAGCCTCAAGATCAGAATGCACAACATGACCATCGATCACTACGATGTGCCCTGAAGCTTGTCGATCTTCTTTCATCGCCTTCCGGAGGCGTTTGGGCCATGCTGTGGGATCGTCCGGTACGACTGTGGCTTGTGAAAGTGACAGCGTGTCTAGCTGTAGCTTCTTTCGGAGATCAGTGTAGCGCCATTCCTCTAGTTTGGTGGTGGGCATCGGAGTTTGTTCGTACAAGGTCCAAGCGTGCTCGCGACGCTCACGGAGCCAGTCTGGCTCTCCGATGCACAGGCGCTCGACAGCACTGAAATTAAGCGCTTCGGTTACACCTTTACTGAAGAGAGTGTCAGTCATGTATGGGCCTGGAGTTGGCTTCAGGTTTACCCGACTGATCCTTCCATCTCGAGTTCGATCAGCCTGTTCAACTCGACTGCATACTCGAGTGGTAACTCTTTTGCGATCGGTTCGATAAATCCTCGGACGATCATGGCCATCGCTTCTTCTTCCGAGATACCTCGGCTGGTAAGGTAGAACAGTTGTTCTTCGCCGATCTTGGAGACTGAGGCTTCATGACCCACGTTGGCATCATTCTCCTCGATTTCGATATACGGGTACGTATCGGTGCGAGAAGTGTCATTGATCAATAGCGCGTCACATTCGACGTTCGAGCGCGCATGGTGTGCCCCTTCGTGGACCTTACAGAGCCCTCGGTATGTCGATCGGCCGTGTCCCTTAGATATCGATTTAGAAATAATTGAAGAAGTCGTGTGTGGGGCCACATGGACAACCTTGCCTCCGGTATCCTGATGCTGGCCGTCACCCGCATATGCGATCGAGAGAATTTCTCCGTGAGCGCCCTCTCCGACCAAATAGCAGGAAGGGTACTTCATCGTCAGCTTTGAGCCCAAATTCCCGTCCAGCCACTCCATGTTTGCACCTTCGTGTACCACTGCCCGTTGGGTCACGAGGTTGTACATGTTGTTGGACCAATTCTGGATGGTTGTATAGCGGAAGCGAGCATTTTTCTTCACAACAATCTCTATGACACCTGAATGGAACGACTCGGTGGAGTACACGGGTGCCGTACAGCCTTCGATGTAGTGAGCGCTGGCTCCTTCATCACAAATGATGAGTGTCCGCTCAAACTGTCCCATTCGTTCCTGATTAACCCGGAAGTACGCTTGCAGCGGTGTGTCCAAATGCACACCGGGCGGTATGTACACGAATGAGCCACCCGACCACACTGCGGCATTCATGGCAGCGAACTTGTTGTCTTGGGTGGGGATCACTGTCCCAAAATACTCACGGAAGAGGTCCGGGTGATTCTTCAGTCCGTCTTCGATTGAATCAAATATTACACCCTGCTTCTCCCACTCTTCACGGAGTGAATGGTATACCATTTCTGATTCATACTGTGCACCGACACCAGCCAAAACTTTCCGCTCGGCCTCGGGAATCCCAAGCTTCTCGAATGTATCTTTGATTTCCTCAGGTACGTCCTCCCATGAGTGTTCCATTCGATCCTGAGGGCGCACATAGAAATAAATTTCGTCCAGTACTGCATCGAGCTCTGAGAGGTCACCTCCCCAGGTCGGCATCGGTTTCGATCCGTAGACTTGTAGTGCCTTCAGGCGGGAGTCGAGCATCCACTCGGGCTCCTCCTTATAGGCTGAAATTTCCCGGACAACTTCCTCTGACAGGCCCTTACTTGCTCGGTAGACTGGCTCAGCGTCTGTTACAAAGTCGTACTTATATTCATCAAGCTGGAGGTCTCGGATCGTCTCGTTTTGAGGCATGAGGGGATATCTGCTCCTTTAGGCCGTCTTAGGGACGTCCGGCTCGTTGGATAATGATACTAGCTTGGCGTCTTTCCAGTTCTTATAGCCATCTTCCTCTAACTCTAATGCGATCTCTGGTCCACCAGACCGCACAAGTCTTCCGTCTACCATAACGTGGACGAAATCAGGTTTGATGTAGTTCAAAAGGCGCTGATAGTGAGTAATGAGTAGGATCGACATTTCCGGATCCTCTTCGGTGAGCTTATTTACACCGTTCGCTACAATCTTTAGAGCGTCAATATCGAGACCCGAATCAGTTTCATCCATTACTGCCAGCGTCGGTTTTAGGACCGCCATCTGCAAGATTTCATTCCGCTTTTTTTCACCACCGCTGAATCCATCGTTTACATGACGTTCCGCAAACGAGATATCCATTTCTAGCATCGACATACGCTCAGTGAGCATATCGGAGAACTCAAAGATATCGAGTTCTTCCTCCCCAGTGAGGTGTGCCTGGAGAGCCGTGCGTAGAAAGTTGGCGATAGACACCCCTGGAATTTCAATCGGGTACTGGAATGCTAGGAAGATGCCGGCTCGGGATCGTTCATCTGGATCCAATTCAAGTAAGTTTTGACCCTTGAAAAGGACTTCTCCAGCTGTGACTTCATAGCTGGGGTGTCCCGCAAGTATCTTTGCTAAGGTGCTCTTCCCAGAACCATTAGGACCCATGATTGCATGGACTTCACCTTTGCCGATCTCCAGGTTGACTCCATTCAAGATAGCGAGATTCTCTGTAGCCACCTTGGCTTCAAGCCTCTCGATCTTCAGAATATGAGCATCACTCATAGGTTCTCTAGACACGGATCGGAGCCCTAGGGCTCCGATTATTAAGAATGATTCTGCTTTTCAGGTATGGAAACGTAGAAAACGCTGGGAGGGGGGTCAAGTGCGATCAGAACACACTGTAAATCCGCATAATATAGACATTTTCGGAAACCTAAGGGACCTTGGTGATAATCCCTGGCTTGTACTAGGAGGAGGAGGTCTGAAGGGGATTTCGGAAGTAGGTGTACTTCGAGCGCTCTCGGAAGCTGGAATCCGTCCGGCAGGGATTGTAGGAACCAGCATTGGGTCACTAATCGGGGCTTTTGCAGCGAGCGACATGGACTGGAAGGACATGTGGGATATCGCTCTGGCTATGGATAAGCAGGATGTTGTCCGACTAAACCGGAGGGTTGCATGGATCAATGGGATCCGCCAGAGGAGCGTATTCCGAGGAGCAACACTTAGGGATTACTTCTCGAAAATACTCCCAGAGAATGGTTGGGAGGCGATGAACATCCCGTTGCTCATCAATGCTGTCGACCTTGGTGATGGGTCTACAGAGTGGTTTGGGATAGGAGGAAGACTGGATGTGTCGCTTGCTGATGCGGTCTATGCTTCTTCTGCTTTGCCTGTGTTCTATCCCCCTCTTGAAGTCGATGGGAGGGCATTCATTGATGGTGGAACTTCGCACCCGTTAGCGCTTCGGCGTGCACATGAGGCTGGGGCAAGCACCATAATCGGAGTTGATGTAGGCGCTGGCGAGACAGGTGATGTTGAATCGATTCTTGAGCAAGGAATACTTGCCATTCACCAGAGGATTTTCGCTATTATGACTTGGCGACGGCGGCAGGAGCTCGTTGCCGAATGGGATGGCCCTCCGCTTATCTACGTTCGGCCTCAGTTGGAGGGGTATGGGACATTTGATTTCGATAGCGTAGAGTATTTTTTGGAGGAAGGATATCGCGCTGCGAGGAAAGCATTGGGTGGCTGAAGAAGGCTAACTGCTTGCCCACAGAAGCTGTCCTGGTTAACAAGTCAGTTAGTAGGAATCCTGTAAAATCGGAGTGCCGGATCATGAAGCGTTCACTACTTGTCTTTGGGATGATCGCCGCGTCGGGCATCCCGTGTGCCGCTCAGACTGTTACCCGTATAGAGGCTCAACCCGAGCAGCTGCAAATGCGGGCTGGGGAATCGGCTGATCTGGTTATTCTCGCATTTGATCAGGATGGTAGGGCGATTGATACTCCCTTAAGGATCTCTGGTGCACGCGGGGCCTTACAGTTCACAGACGGCCGGGTTACCGCCCTACAAGCGGGCGATTTTGAGGTTTTCGTATCGAGTGTCCCCGGGGATGGTGAAGAGCCTATAACTCTGAATATCCCTGTGCACGTTGCCTGGCCAGTTATCACGAACATAAGGATTCACACGGCTGATGTCCGGCTTTTTGAGGGTGCCCGGGTTGTACATGATGTTGTTGCAACTCATGCGGACGGATCTGCTCGTCCATACCCGGAAATCGCATGGTCAAGTTCTGATGAGGCGATTGCAACGGTCGATGCTTTTGGGAATGTCCGAGCTACAGGGACTGGCACAGTCACGATTAACGCCATGAGTGAAGGCGTGACCGGTGCACTGACTCATACCATTGCGGCATCACCCGTCAGATCTTTAGTCATGACAATGGGACAGGAACAGATACGGACAGGAGATGTTCAGGGTTTTGTAGCAATCGCTCGGGATGAGGGTGGTGCCATAGTAGAGAAAGCGCCCATTTCTTGGAGTTACGTATACCAACCAGATGATTCGATCGTGGCACCTTCCGGGCCTGCCCAGATGCTAGACGGAAGGATGGTTGCAGATGTCCCGGGTGTGTACACAGCGGTTGCCTCGACCGGTGGAGCTTCCGCCGAGTTTTCGTTTCGAGTCATACCTCGTAACGCAGTGCGGAAGCTCGAGGTTGTAGGCCAAGGAACGGAAGACCGAATTTTTACGACTGATTTTTGGATTTGGCAGGGCGTTGACGGACGAGACTATGCCATGACTGGCTCGAAGTTTGGAGACGGTGTTTCCATGGTGTGGGACGTGACCGATCCAGGGAATATTTTCAAGACCGATTCAGTATTTGTTGATGCCCGCACAACGAATGACATAAAAGTTTCTCCAGACGGGCGTTACGGTGCACTATCGCGCGAGGGGGCGTCAAACCGGCGGAATGGTGTTGTAATTCTCGACCTCGCAGATCCTGGACACCCTGTCGTGGCCTCGACATTCGAAGGAAATGGGGTGACCGGTGGGGTCCACAACATGTTTGCTACCGATGAGTATTTATTCGCCCTTGCAGGTGGTGATAAGTACGTCATCATCGACGTGCGGGATATTTATCAGCCCGAGTTTGTTAGCGAGTACAATCACCCGAATTCTCGCGTACATGATATATGGGTTCATGATGGCCTCGTGTACTCAGCTGAGTGGGAGACGGGCGTTGTTGTGGTTGACGTCGGAAACGGAAAGTACGGTGGCTCAATCGAAAATCCCGCATTTGTGACGTCATTCCCATTAACAACGGGCTCAACACACGCGGTTTTTCCCTATTACCAGGAGTCTACTGGGCGCTTTCTGTTAATTGCTGGAGACGAACGTGTACAGCGTCAGGGACTCGCGTGGGAAGGGACTGGTTCGGACCATCGCCAGCAGTTCGATCCAGTGACGGGGAAGGGTGGATATCCAAGGGCGACGTCCGGCTACATCCAGATCGTCGATTTCACCGACCCAATGAACCCTGAACAGCTTGCACGCTATGAAGTCAGTGAGTATGGGACGCACAATATTTGGGTTGAAGACGACGTCCTCTATCAGGCCTACTATGAAGGCGGTGTGCGGATGGTTGATATTTCTGGTGATCTGATGGGCAATCTCTACACGCAAGGTCGAGAGATCGCTGTCTTTAAGGCGCATGATCCGATTGGATACATTCCCAATTCTCCCGGCGCTTGGAGTGTAATGCCGTGGAAGGGAAATGTATTTTTCAGCGATATTAACTCAGGTATGTGGGCGGTGAAGGTTCAGCCGGTAGAAAGACCAATATCATAGGACTCAGTAGTTGGTTTTATCAGTAGAGTCCGTGCTTGCTGACGATTCCAGCGCCTGATATCACATATGCAATTACACTGGGTGCGCACCTCTATGAAACTTCATCGCTTCGCGGCTTTCTTGGGCCTCTCACTGCTAGTGGCGTGTGCGGATCAATCACCACCTGGGCCTGGGATTCTGACGGCGACATTGAAGTCACCAAACGGCGCAGAAGGTGCTGCTTTGGTGGTGCTGATGGGCCCAGGTATCGGTGAGGTGACGCCAGTGGGCAGTAACCAGTTGTATAGCAATTCAAGTCTCGATGAAGTTCGTATTGTTCTGATTAATCAGAACGATGGCACCCTCGCATTTAGGGTTGAGGTTGCAGATACCACGATAGAGCCTACCGCCATTGTGGAAGAAGTAGCCAACCCACATAACCAGATCCGGTTAACACTGGATGGTTATCAGTTGGAGTTCCGGCGGTGACGCGACGCTTACTCGAACAAGCAGTAGTGATACTGTTGGCAGGGGCTGGAATGGCAACTCTTCTACCCCTAGAGGCCCAAGACATCGAAACTCTTGCTCGCCTGCGAGGGCTTGAACTCCCGCTGGGCTACTACGAGAGAGTTCGAGAGGATCCGAATGCGTTTACCCTGCTAAATGGACTTTTCAGGACCAGCCCAGAAGGCCGTTCAGCAAGTAGAACCGATGGACGAGCGGATATCCCGGTGATCCTCGCGCTCTTTTCAGATTCTGAAGAGCCTCACATCACGCCGGAAATGATCCAGATGTCGCTCTTTGATGGACCCACAGGGTACGGTACGATCACAGAAGCCTACCTCGAGTTTTCAAGAGGAGCACTCACCGTAGGCGGCCAAGTTTACCCCTGGGTGCGGACCTCGTTGCCGATAGACTCCGTGGTTGGCACCAGCAACGGACTAGGGGATGATGCGAAGCTTGCTTGGTACTTAGCTGAAGCTCTCGATTCTATTGAGAGTGAGGTCGATTGGACGCTCTACGACAGTGACGGTGCAGATGGTATCCCGAACAGCGGCGACGACGACGGGATCGTGGATGTAGTCACGTTTGAATACCTCGAGATCGCAGCATCATGTGGTGGTCCTTCAATCTGGCCACACCGTTGGAGAATGTCTGGAGCGGCAGGAGCCCCATACGTGACTGATGACGTTGGGTTTGGGGGCGAAAGAATCAAGATTGATGGCTACATCACCCAAGGAGTAAGCGATTGCACTGGGAATAATGTTCAGACTGCCAATGTGATCTCTCACGAATTCGGTCACGTTCTAGGTCTTCCGGATTATTACCATCCTACGGCAGATGGCGGTGCGCTCGGGAGGCGTTGGGTATTGGGTTGTTGGGCACTCATGGCGGCAGGTTCCTGGGGGTGTGGTCCTGTGGATGATCGGTCTGAACCGTTTGGGCCCACGCACCTCTCAGCCCACTCAAAGCAGGTTTTGGGATGGATTGACTACGTCGAACTCGGTGAGGTCTGGAATCATGAAGTGTTCCTTGATCCGGTTCAGAGTTCGGGGCTCGCGCTCCGCGTTCCTATCGGTGAGTCAGGGACTGAATTTCTCATAGCTGAGTTTCGGACACAAACAGGTTTTGATCATCAAATCCCCGCCGAAGGTGTCCTCATGTACAAACAGGACCTGACCGCTGCACGTAGGCCGGATCCGGCTAGTAACGATCCCTATTTCATGACAGTGCTCGAGCAGGACGATAACAACGGGTTGCTCCGAAACTCGTACGAGGGAGGCAACCGCGGGGAGGCGGGGGATGCGTGGGGCGTGAGCAGTCCTTCAGCGAAGCAGCGTGCGGCATCCAGACCCCTACTTAGGCTGAATAGTGATGCGGTGAAGGCCGTCACTGTTCATGACGTTGCGATTCTAGATGGACGTGCTCGTTTGAGAATCTCGACAAGCTGGGCCCCAATTCTCAGAAAATTTCTAGAAACACAAGGTCCGCCGCTCACGCAGACTGAGTCGAGCTATCTTGACGAACTTGGTAACGGGAACGGCCGGTATGACCTTGGTGATCTCCGCGTCTGGCTTAGGGATAACGGGTAATGGGTAGCACGGGACTAGCTCGACAGGGGGCTAGGGTGTCTTGGGGAGTTCGGTGAGCGCCTAGCCTCATCCGACCTCTCCGAAGCCCCTGCGTCGCAGCCCTCTCTGGTCAGTTCCGGAACCGCGAGGTCCTCTGGGGCCACCTCGTCCACCCCTCATGCCGGGGCGGCCGGACCGTCCACCTTTCGAGCCGCGGAATCCTACTGGACTACCCCGTCCCCGCATCCCTCTTGTTTTCCCTGAGCGTGCTCTTAGCGATCGCATCTTGGCTTCTCCAAGGATTTCACGCTGCTGATCAGTTAGGATCGACATAACCAGCTCACCTGGCTTAGCCATTGCCTGACCTTCCACCCGTCGGGCCTGAAGGCTAGACGTGAGGTCACTCCGGTTGATCTGTCCAGCCGTCACCTGTGACCTCAATTCAGCCATCTCGGCCATTGCGGTAGTGCGACGCTGGACGTTCTCTCTTCGAATGTCATCAAGCTGGTTGATTTGTTCATCAGTCAGCTGAAGACGATCTCTCATGCGCATGATCTGCTCTGGTCCACTTGGTGGGGCGCGATTGAAGCCTGGTTTGCCAAAGACCCCTGGGCCGCGAAACTGCCGAGCGTTCCCCTGCCGCAAGTTTGGCGCTCCCCGCATACCTCGGTTCTGCTGAGCATTTAGCTCTAGCGCACCAACCCCTAGTAGTATGGCAAGAACCAGAGAGCCAAGTGTTTTCTTATTCATGTTGTGCTCCTTCATATCTATTTGTCCTGCTAGTAGGAGAGGTGCGTTTCAATGCTTCTACTAAGATTGGAGTGCAAGTAGCCACGGTATGTTAAGTCTGATTTTGATCTTTGGTTTCGAGGGCAGCCTTGAATATTCGTGACCAATCGGCAAGTGAGGTTCTCAGGTAACGGCCCTTCTCTCTATCGTTTCGAGATATAGGGCCCTCTGATCCGGGCTCTACCAAGAGGTGTACGAATGTCGGGCCTGGCTGGGTCAGGATTTCTTCGACGGACTCCGCATAACTTCTGGCGTCTTCAAAGAAGAGGACTCTCTGGAAGCCAGTAGCTTCGGCCATCGCTGCGTAGTCAATTTGTTCAGAGCCGGCTACAGATTGATGGCCGGTGATCTCAAAGACGCCATTATCCATGACGAAGAGCACGTAGTTTGTAGCTCCAGATCCGACTACCGTGGCGAGGGTTCCGAGCGTCATGAGCATGCTTCCGTCACCGTTAAGGCACACCACTGTCCGGTCGGGACGAGCGAGTGCAATGCCAAGCGCAAGGTCGGCGGCATGGCCCATGGCGCTATCGGCCGACGCGAAATCTAGATCGCTATCCGAGATACGGCCCCAGGGTCGGGTGGCTCCCATGGTTGTAACGATAATCTCATCAGTTCGATGCTGAACGAGTGGATCGAGGACTTGGGCACGCGTGAGCATCAAGTGAGTCCACGGGCCATAACAACAGCGGTAGGGCGTTCGTTAGAACGAGCAGATTCAATAGTTCGCGCCAATACAGTTGAAGGGTCGTCTTCGGCTTGACACCGCTCAAAAGGTACGCCCCACGCCTCGAGTGTTGGCTCCGTAAGCAGAGCTACAGAATCGACATCTCCCCGAGTAAGCAGATCACGTTCCCTCAGGTCAGAGGGTGTAAGCGCTGCCTCTTTCATTTTTGAATATCCCCGGCCTGTAACGAGGATCGGAATAGGTGCCCCCATGCGAGTTGCTGTTCCACGTAAGCTGTCACCTGACTCAAGGAGTCCGGTGTTCTGGATCACGACAAGAGGAGAGGCCCCTCCGAGCCATAGACCTGAAGCAATTGCGAACGCTTCACCTTCGCGCGTAACGGTGACAAGTCGGATCCAAAGGTGATCAGATAATGCATCGAAAAGCGGCGCTGATGTGTTATCCGGAAGGCCTACTACATGGGTTATGCCTGCTGCTACAAGCGTATGAAGTATCTCAGTCACTCTTGTTCACACGAGAGCGAGTCGTGGCCAGGCCTCCAATCAGAATCGCTGAAAGCATGGCTCCTGCCCCTAGGGCCATCTTTGGTTGTGTACCGATCAGGATTGCGAGAATCGCTATGTACAAAGCGATCGTGATGGCAGGTAGCCATGGATGGCCTGGCATTAGGAACGGACGCTCAAGATCCGGACGCTGGGCTCGGAGTTTGAAGTAGCCAAGCAGGACCATCGTGTCGACGGCGATTGCGACCGTCATCATAAAACGGATCAGGAATTCAAACGCTCCGGAAAGTGCGAGAAGCCCAATCCAAGCTGAGATGAAGTAGAGTGCCTTTCTCGGTGTACCCCTGTCATCAACCTCAGTGAATGCTTGGGGAGAGAGTCGGTGCCGTGCTAGCCCGTAGGCCACTCTCGGTAAGCCCAAGAAATTAACATTCAGACTACTAAGGAGGATGATGAGCGCCGCCGCTGTAACCGCTGTTCCGGCGGCGGGGCCGAACACGCTGGAAATCGTAAGTGCAGCGATCAACTCAGGATCCGCAGACATCTCAGCAGGTGTGAGTACCCCAAGAAATGCGACATTGATCAGTAGATACAGGACCATGACTGCCAGCGCACCACCAACCAAGATCTTCGGTAGTGCAGTGCCAGGATCTTTAATTTCTTCCGCCATTTTCGCGGCGTCTTCCCAGCCGTAGTAAGCGAACGAAATGGATTGATACGCGAGCGCGAAGCCCAAGAGACCTGCGGTTGGTCCAGAAGCTTCTGTCAGGGCAGGCTGGAACCCTATGAAATCACCTGCAGCGATACCTGCAGCAGCGATCGCTACTACAATGAGAACCTTGATGACCGTAGTAATGTTCTGGAACTGTGAGCTGGCCTTGAGTCCACGTGTGTGAAGAAAAAAGAACCCGACACAGACTGCTAACGCTATGATCTGTATGTTGCCGCGATTCCCCGCCAATATTCGGACGTACTCAGCGATAGCGACTGCCTTGGCTGCTCCGCTGAACCCACGGCTGACGAGGAGTTCTGACCAGCCGGTGACAAAGCCCATCGTGTCACCCCAGGCGTGGCGAGCGTATACGTATTTTCCACCAGCCTCGGGTAGGGCTGCAGACATCTCAGCTAGTACCAGGGTGGAAAGCGCGACGACTACACCACCGAAGAACCAGAGTCCTAGGATTAGCCATGGATCTCCGAGATAACCAGCGATTAGCCCTGGCGTACGCAAGATACCAGCGCCGATGATCATCCCGATCGTGACCGCCATACCGTCCCTGATACGGAGGACACGTTGGAGGTTATAGGTATTGGTATTAGCGCTCATGGGGTGACGAGGTTAGGGGGTTCGGATAGCTCAGGCTAGCGGGGATACGGGTATCTAAGGATTAGAAGTTCTCGGTTAGCGGGATTCTACGATCACTGTGACTACTCTGCCGGGTCCGTGGACTCCCTTCACCAACACCTGTCCAATGTCAGCTGACTTTGAGGGTCCGGAGTGCAGCCCTACAGCAGAGGGTAATTCTCCACCCTCCTTATCCCCGGGAAGCAGTTCATTCTTTAGTGCCGCGAGTCCTTCGCTGAGTGTCTCGTAAATCTTAGCTTGGTCGACGAAGACCACATGAACCGGAGGGAGAAGCTGAGCTCGTCGACCATCTTGTGGAGTCATGATGAGGGAGCCGGTTTCAGCCACGGCACCGAAAGCTAAAGAG
>DCAZ01000001.1 GCA_002313925.1 Gemmatimonadales bacterium UBA1120 | reverse complement strand
GCATTACCTCCACTAGTCGGAGAACTAGCATCGCTAGACGAGGTGCAGACGGTGATGCTCAGTGGTAATTCTGCACTCAGCGAAATCGATGTCTTCTTTCTTGCGCTTCACGGAGGATCAGGAGAGGACGGCACCGTCCAGGCCCTTCTCGAGGTTGCTGGCGTCGCGTATACCGGTAGTAACAGACTTGGCTGTTCACTAGCAATGGACAAGGAGGTTAGCAAGCGTCTCTTACGTCAAGCAGGTGTCCCGACGCCGGACTGGCTGTGTGGAGAATGCTCAGCTGCAGAAGTTGCCGACACATTAGGCTTGCCTGTGATCGTTAAGGCAGCATCTGGAGGCTCATCACTTCGATTGATCCTCGCTCATGATCTCGAAGAACTCGGATCTGCAATCGATGAAACTCGTGGATGGAGTGATCTGATACTGTTTGAGAGGTATCATGCGGGGCGAGAGGTCACGGTAGGGATCTTGGGAGAAGAAACACTCCCAGTCGGAGAGATTATTCCTGAGCATGAAATCTTCGACTACGAGTGCAAATACCAGCCCGGAATGGCTCAAGAAATATTTCCAGCTGATATTCCGTCAGACCTTGCTTCCAGGCTAGGAACTCTGGCGTTATCAGCTCATAAAGCACTTAGGCTTCGTGACTATTCGAGGGTAGACTTCATTATCGATAGCCAAGGAGAGCCCTGGTGCTTGGAGGCGAACGCTTTGCCCGGAATGACCTCTAATAGCTTACTTCCTAAGGCTGCTGCCGCCGCAGGGGTGGCTTTCCCCGAGTTGTGTGACCGGATTGCCAAACTCGCAGAAGTGAGAAAACAGAAGGATTCTGATTGTTCTTGAGGCGTTGTGAATTAAGGAGATAGTGATTCCGGAACATGCCTAGAGGGTTAGGGTTGGATAGATTCCCCCTAGTAGTAAGTAAGATTAATAACAGAGAGAATGGCTTACTCGACCACTAGCTTTGGTTTCAGGTACATGATCACCCCTATGGTGAAGAACCTGATAATCGCTAATGTGGCGGCCTTCTTTCTAACGCTGCTGGTCGGACCAAATTTGATGTTCGACTGGTTCGCGTTCCAACCCACACAGATTTTTTTCAGGCCGTGGGGTGTGTTCACCTACATGTTCCTGCATGGTGGCTGGTGGCATCTATTCTTCAACATGCTGGTGCTGTTCTTCTTCGGCCCCCCACTTGAGGGTCGCTGGGGTGAAAATGAGTTCCTGAAGTTTTATTTCTGCTGTGGTCTTGGAGGGGTAGTACTCAGTTACCTTTTCCTGCCGGCTGTGGTGGTTGGAGCGTCAGCCGGGATGTATGGCCTGATGCTTGCCTTCGCGATGAACTGGCCGAACGTGCCAATATACATCTGGGGGATTTTCCCGGTGAAGGCCAAGTACCTCGTGAGCCTGATCGTTGTCATAGCTGCCTTGAGTGCTTTCGGAGGCAGCAATGACGGCGTTGCTCACTTCGCACATCTCGGGGGTCTAGCCGCAGGCTTTATCTACCTGAGGGCTGATTGGCGATTAAATCGGTACCTGAGTTGGCTTAAGAAAAAGACTTCCAGGAGTGGTCGTCTTGCGGTTGTTCGTACTGACAGCGATGTCGGCTACTCAGCTGATAATGTTTCGGGTAAGCGACATGCAGATGATCCGGTGCTCTTTGATAGAGTTGATGAGGTTCTCGATAAGATTTCTGCGAAAGGAATGTCCTCACTGACTCCTGAAGAGTTGAAACTTCTGGATCGGGTATCCAAGCACCATCGGACTAACTAGATCCCAAGTCCGAGCCACCGTTTTTTCTGAGATCATTATTTTGTTCTAGCTCCTTAATCAGTTGTTCGCCTTAGAGTGGGTTGCGAGGTTACTGATTACGCGATTCGCTGAACGCATAGATTCGGCGTTGATCTGACCCAAAGAGGTGCTCATGGTTTCGAGATCGCAGTTTCGCACCTGTTCGCAGAAGTTTCGTTGGGCAATAACGCTACTCTTGTTCACGGGCTGTGCTGGTGCACAGGTCGGCCCACCGCCACCGGTCCCGGAAGTATCTCAGAATTCTCCGGAAGTAATCCAGGTCCCTATGCCTGACGAGTCGGCCCCACAAAACCAGGCGGATAGGATTAATCTTGATACGGTTCAAGCAGGAGAGTTCGACCAGGGTAAGATGTGGACCTTTGAATTTCCTCCTGTCGATTATATCACTGAGACATACGGCTTCCGGCCGGACGCAGAGTGGTTTGAGCGGGCCCGACTAGGAGCACTTCGTATCCCGAGTTGTTCAGCATCCTTTGTCTCTCCGAATGGTTTGGTCATGACCAACCACCACTGCGCTCGGGAGTTCATCTCCCAGGTTTCAGGGGATGGTGAGGCCCTGTTGGATCAAGGTTTTGTAGCGGAAAATCTCGAAGATGAAAGGACAGTCGAAGAGTTCGAGGCAGATCAGCTAGTTGAGATCCTGGACGTCACTGATGAAGTCAACGCTCAGCTTGACCTGGTTCCTCAGGATGAGCGTGCTGGAGCCCGAGCAGAGCTTCTGGATGAGATCAAAGCTCGAATTGTAGAGCAGCGTGGAGGTGAGGATTCGGGCTACGAAATAGAAATGATCTCCCTATACAACGGAGGGCGAACATCCGCCTATGTATTTCGGCGGTACACGAATGCCAAGCTCGTAATGGCACCTGAACTGC
>DCAZ01000148.1 GCA_002313925.1 Gemmatimonadales bacterium UBA1120 | reverse complement strand
CACCTTGTAGATTACAAGGCAGGTTACCAGCCGGGAGCGATTCGCTACGATGTAGCACAGCGATCCAATTTTGCACTCTTGCCGGTTGCGGTTGCTTCACTGCGCTTGATCATCGAGTGGCAACCAGCCCGCATTCAAGCGTACTGCAAGGGTCTTACTGGTAATTTCTTCGAAGAGGTGGAAGAGCTGGGTTTCACAGTCGAAGACGCTCACTGGCGCAGCGCGCATCTATTCGGACTTAGGATGCCGAAGGGCTTAGAATTGGTCGAGCTTCAGCAAGCTCTTAAGGCACGTGGAGTTTCAGTATCACTCCGCGGTAGCGCACTCCGTGTATCACCCAATGTGTACAATGATGCCGAGGATGTATCAGCCCTACTAGAAGAGTTGAGGCAAGCAGTGGCGGTTTAGCGTCCCGCGCGAACCCCAAAAGCAATTTCAGCTTTGTCACCGATACGAATAGAATGTTCCTGGAACCAACCTTGGCGTACCTCGAGACCAAACATTGCTGGAGCTGCACTCGGGTAGGAATCCGTGACTAGAGGCTCCATTGCAATGATGTCGACGATTACGTAGGAAGGATCCATATATGCGATATCCAATGCGACGTAGGTATTCGCCATCCAAAATGAGCGAACCTGGTTATCGGTGAACACGAAAAGCATACCGGTACCATCAGGTACCTCGTCCCGATACATAAGGCCCTGAGAACGCTCTTCCGCAGTAGCGGCCACTTCCGCAACGACTGTGTCATTACCGAATATCACCCAAGCATGGCCTGCTGGAGGTTGAGACCCGGAGTCTGTTGTCACTCGAGCCGACCTGACCTCAATCCGACCAAACGCCTCACCTTCAGCATTGCTGCAGCTTGATGCGATCAGCAGCACAGCCAGCACTAAGAATGAAAGCCGATACAAGCGTCGGGCTGTGTGCGGATTGAAGTTATTGGATTCCCTCATGAGCAGGCTCCCGTTTGTTTACTTACCCTCTTAGTTTAACCAGCTATTGTCGGTTTTCAGAAGGGTCCAGCCACCCGGACGCCGGAGGGCCAAGTATGTTAGATCCAGAGTTACTCGAAATTCTTGTCTGTCCTGAAACCAAACAGCCGATTCGGTTGGCTGATCCCGTAGTTCTCCAGAAGCTCAATGCGGCGATTGCCGAGGGTTCCGTAAGCAACAAAGGCGGCGAGCCCGTCTCAGAAAGAATTGAGGAAGGCTTGATCCGTGAGGATAACAGTTACTTGTATCCTGTACGTGACGACATTCCCATCATGTTGATCGACTCAGCGATTCCTCTCAGTATGGATACGGCATCGGACTGATGTCATCAGGGTCGAGGAAGGCGCGCTACGCGCTGCCTCTTCTGATCTGGAGTCTTACTGGATGTTGGACACCCTCGCCAAGCCTTAGCCGTGGCGAAGCACTGTTTGATACGTGCCGACTCTGTCACGGATCTGATGGTTTGGGCAATCCGGGTCTTCAAGCACCAGCGATCGCTGGCCTTCCACAATGGTATCTCGAGCGGCAGCTGGAAAAATTCCAAACGGGTATAAGAGGGGCTCATTCTGAGGATGCCCCAGGCATGCTCATGCGTCCATCCGCAGTAGCACTACGTCAGGAGGGTGATATTGAAGCAGTGGCTGAGCACGTGGCCTCACTGTCTCCGGATAGAGAAGTAACCGTGGTTCTAGAAGGGCAGGCAGAAGCAGGCGCCGCAACCTATACCGGCGTCTGTAGCGCCTGTCACGGTCCAGATGCTACCGGTAACGAAGTTTTAGGCGCACCCCCGCTCGTGCTTGTAGACGCTTGGTATATGCTTGCGCAGTTGCGGAACTTTAAGACGGGAATTCGTGGTAGTCACCCGAGAGACACTTGGGGTATGACTATGAGAATCAATGCCGAGGCGCTGTCGGATGATGATATGAAGGATGTTATCACCTACATCAGTACGCTACGCTGATAGGGTCCGGATTTCTTGACGTAAGATCTCAGGAAATATTGCGCTGCTTATTCCGCAGAAAGTCCATCATGATGGACTGACCCAGGGTCATTGTGTTTGTGAAGTATGCCTTCCCTCGTGCGATTTCTGAGACTTTCTGGACGAACTGGACCAGGTAGGGGTCGTTTGCAAGCATGAACGTATTGATCAGAATTCCAGCCTTTCTGCATGCGGTTACTTCTTGGAATGTCCTCTTCAATATGTTCGGGTCGAGCGCTCCGGAGTTCGTATAAACTCTTCCGTCAGGCAAAGTCATCGCACTTGGTTTGCCGTCAGTAATCATGATGATTTGACGCATATCTTTCTTTTGGCCCAAGAGCACGCGGCGCGACATCTCGAAGCCCTCCGCTGTATTCGTGTGGAAGGGGCCAACCTGGGCTTTGGAAAGCTGGGAGAGCGGGATTTCTTGTGCTCTATCCCCGAACGTGATTACACGTAGTGAATCTCCTGGGAACTGAGCACGGATCATATGGGACATAGCTAGGGCGACCCGCTTCGCAGGAGTGAAGCGGTCTTCGCCGTAGAGGATCATCGAATGCGAGACGTCGAGCATCAAAACCGTGGCGCATGATGAGCGGTACTCAGCTTGGTGGACCATTAAGTCCCCATACTTGAGCTCCAGGGGGATAGAGAGGCCTTCACGTTCAATGGCCTTCTTGAGAGTTGCTGGAATATCTAGGTTGAGTGTATCTCCAAACTCGTAGGGCTTTGAGGCCGCTTCCGCTTCTATGCCTGTCGCAAGATGTGGCGTATCGTGCGCACCCGCGCTCGCTTTACCAATCGCTGACATCAAGCCCTTTAGTGCACTGTGCCCGAGAAAGTCCATCCCTTTTTGTGTGAGATTGAACTGCATCTGCTGAGCGGCCTGCTTCGCTTCGTCAATCTTACCATGTCCAGTGACATCGTAGGTCGCACCCGGTAACTGAGTGTTACCCGTCTCGAGGTTGATGTAACCTGCTTCGGCCATCCTCTGGATGAGGTCGTCTAACATCTGGGCGATCTGCTGCTGTACACTTTGATCACCCTCACCCTCACCACGGAGTTCTTCGATCATATCCTGCGTGAGTTGCCCACTTTCTATCAAAGCTTTCAGGAGGGCATGCTTGAGCGAGTCTGTACTATTGGGATCCTCTGTGCCGGACCAACCCCAATAGGGGTGGTAGTGTGCTCCGCCCGCGAATCCTCCATCCATTAAGAAGTCGGAGAGCATTTCCAGAAGAGATTCTAGGTTTAGGGCATCGAGCCATCGGCCCTTGTACTTAGAGTAGGTTGTGAAACGCATGACACCATGCTAGGGCTAGAGATACTTTGCCGCCATGAAGCAGCCTACAAACACCAGCTCATCTGGACCATCACCCGACCAACTGGATGATTTTCGTAGCTCTCTCCTTCAATACTATGATCGTTTCTGCCGAGACCTTCCCTGGCGCGGAGAGACGGATCCGTACCGTATTCTGGTCTCGGAAATCATGCTGCAACAGACGAGAGTGGAAACGGTACTCCGGTATTACGAATCTTGGCTGAAGCGGTTCCCAACCCTAGGGGCACTTGCTTCAGCTAACTCTAGAGAGGTGCTCAAGGCGTGGGAGGGGTTGGGCTACTATAGGCGCGCGAGGAATTTGCACAGCGCGGCGCGGCGTATTCGAGAGCTACCAGGTGGGCACTTCCCGACTTCTTATAGGGATCTCAGGCAACTTCCAGGAGTCGGGCAGTACACAGCAGGGGCCGTTGCCAGTATTGGGTTTGGGGAGATTGTTCCAGCAGTGGATGGCAATGTGCGACGGGTTCTCGCCCGACTCTTTGATAAGCGTGAGCCTAGGGCTCGCTGGCTGAATCGCACTGCCGCCGAGCTGGTCGATAAGGATCGTCCAGGGGACTGGAACCAGGCTTTGATGGAACTGGGCGCAATGATTTGTTCACCAAAGAATCCTCGATGCGAGGACTGCCCGGTACAACTCTGGTGCACTGCGCACGAGCAGGGTACACAGGCCCTGTCTCCTGCTGGAGTCCGGAGAGTGCCTGCACGGGAAATCTCTTTCTTACTGGTCATACTCCAGACAGAAGAAGGTGAGGTCATGCTTGTACAGCGGCCTCGCGAAGGACTTCTCGCTGGTATGTGGGCTTTCCCTGAACAGGAACTGGCCAAGCCTTTGGACTGTGCGGCCACATCTAGAGATAGGGCGATCGAGCTCGCGATGTCGCTCGGGGCTGAAGTGGTGGGGGTTGCTTCAGCTTTGGCAGAAGTTCAACACCACTTCACACATCTCCAGGCCAGATATCGACCCTGG
>DCAZ01000016.1:13770-26204 GCA_002313925.1 Gemmatimonadales bacterium UBA1120 | reverse complement strand
TGTGGTTCTGGTGGTGGGGTGTGGTGGACCGGAAACGCGGGATCTCAGGACTCTTCGAGAAGTCGATGGGTTGTATATGAACCCTGGAGACGGGCAACCCTATTCTGGTCCTGTGTTCTCGATGGAAGAAGGGGAAAGACGGATTGGTTCCCTAAGGGACGGGTTATGGGACGGACCTCTTGAGGAGTACTACGAGAACGGTCAGTTGAGGGAGAAGATGATCTGGAAGGACGGGGAGTTCGACGGATCTTTTGAGGAGTACTACGAAAACGGTCAGTTGATGATGAAAGGGATCTACAAGGCCAGGGAGTTGAACGGACCGTTTGAGAGGTACGACCGGAACGGTGAGTTGTTAGACAGGGGGACGTTGAAGGACGGGAAAGAGTGTGGTGAGTGGTTCGAGGAAGGTGAGGTAGTCAACTACCAACCCTGTCCTCCCGACCTAGAAGGAGGGAACTAGTTGATGAAGAAGTCCCTGTTACTCGCCCTCGCTCTGATAGCGGTCGGATGTGCTGAACAGACGCCAAGGAAGTCAAGCTAGAACCAGATCTTCGTCTCATAACCGTATTCCAGAGGAGAAGCCTGTGCATACCAAATATTATCGAACTGCAAGAGTACTTGGGGGTGTCTTGATTACTGCCCTAATCAGTGCTGCCGGTGCATCGGGCCAACAACGCCCTGAGAATCAGGTGAGGGCGGTAGTCGACGCCTTTCATGCGGCTCTCGCGGCAGGCGATTCGGCTGCGGCCTTGAGCCATCTTGCCGATGACGTGACGATTCTCGAGAGCGGTGGAATCGAAGACAAGGAGCATTATCGATCAGGACACCTTGCCGGAGACATGCGCTTCGCGCGAGCGGTGGTGCGAGAGCGCGGCGAAATTGAGGTCAACCTAGTGGGTGATGTCGCTTGGGCTCACTCGACCAGTGTTACACAGGGCCGGATGGGCGACCGCGAGATCAATTCGCAGGGTGCCGAACTCGTGGTTTTAGCACGAGAAAGTGGAATCTGGAAGATCAAGGCCATTCACTGGTCATCTCGGCAGCGAAGGTAGTCTGATCACAGCATCTGCAGAGGCGTAGTTACCGCACCTCCTGCGGCCGACCTCGTGGACTTACGGCCGCCGTCCCCCTGGGCTCAGAAAACGGGAACTAGCCCCCCATCCCCCTGTTTGGGACTTTTTCACCGAGCTGAGTCTGGCCGTTCGGCATACTAAGTACACGACATTCGGAGGGCTGGAGTCGGCACACATTGCTGCCACCTCCGTTCTACTGCTCTTCCTACTGCTAAACCTGGCTGCTTGTGACACTCATTGAGAGTGCCCTGATAAGCTTTTGGTACGCTCCTGAATGGGCATCCAGACTTTAGCCCGACTAGTTGCGGATCTACGGGCTGGGGGCGCAAAATGAAGGCGAAGCAGTGCCCGCATCTGCCGGAGGCTTAGAAGATGAAGAGAATCCTGCTCTTTGCATGTCTCATCACAATGCCGGGATTCGTCTCGACAGCAGCTGCACAAGTAAGAGCCTCAAGCACCCAGGCATGGGAAGTTCCTAGGACGCCCGACGGTCATCCGAACCTCCAGGGGAACTGGACGAATGTCACACTCACTCCGTTTCAGCGCCGGGAGGGTAGGGGGCCGATCTTCACATGGGAAGAAGTAAGAGATATAGAGAACGTGACTGATGAATGCCCCGCTAATCCTGGAACGGTTGCCTGTGGAAGACGTGAATTGCAAGGTCAGAGTAATGAAGCTCGGCTCACCGGCCAGGAATACAATGAGGTTTATTGGGATCGGGGTTCCCGGATAGCAATTGTCAACGGAGAACCTCGAACATCTTTGGTGACGCGTCCTTCAAACGGTCGGCGTCCACCACTCACACCCGAGGCTCAGGAACGCATTCGGGAAGCCAGGGAGTTCAGGAGTCAGTTCGGTCAGTACGACCACCCGGAGCTCAGGCCTCTTGGAGAACGGTGTGTCGTGTCTTTCGGGTCAAGCGCTGGTCCTCCAATGACTCCGAATACAGCCTACAACAACAATTATACGATTGTGCAGAATGCCGATCATGTGATGATCGTGGCTGAGATGGTTCACGACGTAAGGATCATCCGGCTGGGTGAGCCCCGGCCATTACCTGAAGAGAACCGCCCCTGGTTTGGTGATTCGTGGGGTCGATGGGAAGGGAATACACTCGTGGTGGAGACGACAAACCTTCATCCCTCGCAGGCGTTTCGCGGGATCCCACATTCAGAGGACATGAAGGTGATCGAGAAATTCACGAGAGTAGATGAGGAGACGATACTCTATGATTTCACGATTGAGGACCCTAGGACGTACACTGAATCCTGGGGTGGCGAGATACCGTTCAAGAAATTTGACGACCTGCTATACGAGTATTCATGCCATGAAGGAAACTATGCGCTGTCAGCCGTCCTGAGTGGTGCACGCTATCAGGAAAGAAATGGACGCTGAGGTCTCGCTTTGATGCGCTGAGACCTAAGCTGTTTCTGAGCTGATCGAATTCGGTCTTCGGAGAATTCCGACTCTGCAGCACTTGTTACTGGTCGCCTGCTCGAATGATCTCTATCAGCGTGTAGGCGTCCAGGGCACCTACGGCCTAAGAAAGCGTGGCCACCACTTCACCTAGTAGCGGGTGCATGGATTTGACGTCCTGAGAGAGATTCTTTGTCATCACACCAAGTTGTTTTTGCTCTAGTTTCAGTTCTGCGATCATGATGTCTCTAAGCGTAGTCCAGTGGTCTAGCTGCCTCTCGATGGCTTCAGCGCATGTCAGGGTTTCCTCAGCATTATTGACCTCAATATTCTCAGTTTTGGTAAACATACTCTGAACGGAATCACGTGCTGAACGATGGTAGGTGATCTCTAACGGATAGACCGTTTTCGGGTTGTCGGACAACTTCCGAGCAGACCTGGCGACCTTTTTCAATTCGGTAATTTCAGCCTTCTTTATAGCCATATCATTGGCGAGACTGCGTTTAATGGCCCGAGCACCGTTGGTCATCATCTTCTTCGTACTCTTGCTGACATCAGCAATCGGATCATCGCTATTCGCTGAGGTTACTGCCCATCCTAGCAATTCTCCGAGCGACATTAGGGCCCTTCGAAGCTGCTCTTGTTGTCGGACGTTGAGCCAATCGTCCTGCTTTACTTTGACGAAGGCGAGGTGTGCGACTTCACGACTGATCAAGCTTGTCTGAACAGAGCTTGTGGATGCTTTCTCCATATTCCCCTGCAGGTTGTTTCGTTCGAAAGAAGTCGTTGATTTTCGGGTGTGATTCCCTTTCCCGAAAGGTATATAGCAAAATTGGCCTCAGAGTTCCCTTAGGTGGCCAATCTCAGTCATTTACCCGTTAAAGCGTATAGGAATTAGGGCTTTAGGCATAGCTTTGATAGATCGTTCGGAACGAAAAAGGATCAACAGCCTGCAACAGAATAGTGAGAACTTGAAGCGGTGGACTCAACGAAATGAACCGAGGTAGGGGATGAGGTACTGTGTTTGGGCGCCGTTCATATACCTGATCGTTCTGGGTGAACCTGTCTTTGCTCAAGATAGTCTAGCGGTCGCTGTCCCCATCCCATCCCCTCCGGTCATAGATGGTGTTTTGGATGAACCCTTTTGGGCCCTAGTCCAGCCTGTAACAGGATTCTTACAACGTGATCCCGTGGATGGAGCTCCGGCTAGCGAGACGACAGAAGTACGAATTGCTTACACACCTACCGCTCTGTACTTCGGGATGACGATGCATGATTCAGAACCCAACCTCATTCGTAGTAATATCCTCCAGCGGGGTGGCTGGATTGACAAGGACGACAACATTCGCATTGCGCTGGACACGTACGATGATGACCGGAATGCCTACATGTTCGAGGTTGGTGTGCTCGGTACTCAGGATGACGCTCTGATTTCTGATGAATCGAGTACCGATTGGAATTGGGATGGGATTTACACGACTGAGGCTCGGATTACAGAAGAAGGATGGGTCCTAGAGATTGAGATCCCATTCACAACGATTCGCTTCGACGACACAGAAGCTCCCGAGATGGGAATAGCTATTGCGCGAACCATTCGTCGAAAAAACGAGTCTGTATTTTGGCCTCATATAGGACAGGAGTACCGATCGGGTATCGTCCAAGTTTCCCGCTATGCACGGATGACAGGACTTCGTGATCTTCAGAAAGCCAGGCATATAGAATTGAAGCCGCACGCGATATCCGGCGCCACGCACACTAGTGAGAACGGGAATGACACTAGGATCAATGCGGGAATCGATATAAAGGCATCGTTTACGTCTAATTCCACACTTGATCTGACATACAATACGGATTTCGCTCAAGTCGAAGCTGACAACGTCCAAGTGAACCTGACACGGTTCAGTCTTTTCTTCCCTGAAAAGCGTGAGTTTTTCCTAGAGCGGGCAGGGCTCTTTCAATTTGGAGCACCGCGTGAGACGGAAGTGTTTTTTTCTCGGCGGGTAGGTCTCGATGCCGACATTCTGGGCGGTGGCCGATTCACTGGCCAAGCCGGCCCGATATCTATCGGTGCCATGAGTTTAAGAACTGCAGGTATCAACGTGCCTGGCTCCGTCAGTGACCCATCCAACACGGG
This sequence comes from Gemmatimonadales bacterium UBA1120, assembly GCA_002313925.1. Lineage (GTDB taxonomy): Bacteria > Gemmatimonadota > Gemmatimonadetes > Longimicrobiales > Gaopeijiaceae > UBA1142. Next base: position 21,581 of record DCAZ01000016.1, on the reverse strand, counting down.
AGCTGGTGCCTGGAACTCGGTAACACGAGTGCGTGGCAATGTGCTTCCAAGGATGACGGTTGGGGGAATCGTGACTAGCGAAGAGACCATCGCAGGACATAATCGAGTGGCTGGAGCCGATCTCCAAAGTCGATTCTGGAGCAGCAGCTCTTTCCTTCTGTGGGCTGCTAAAGTTTGGGATTCAGACTATGCAGGATCTGATGGAAGCTCAGTTGCAGGACAGGCTGAGCTTATGCTCCAGAACGATCAGTACATCTTCGAGATCACCCGCACAGTCATCGGTGAGGCCTTTGATCCGGCCCTCGGGTTCGTTCCTCGCCCTGACCAGAAACGGTGGGGTGGCCAGGTGGGAGTTCAACCTCGGTTCGAAAATAGTTCCTGGGCTCGACAGTTCTTTCTGGCTCTTGGTGCAAATCACATTCAGGGCATCGACGGAGAAAAACAGTCTCATTTCCGACGATTAACAGCCAGGCTGGATTTCCAATCAGGAGACCGTGCCAACCTGGCCCTCACCGAGCGCTTCGAGGGCCTCAGTGAACATGCCCGCATTAATGGCCGTATGCTGTCAGCCGGGGATTACAGATTCCGCCGATTATCCGCAGGCTTCACCCCGGATCGAGCGCGCAGTGTGGGCTTGAAATTCAATGCGGCGCTCGGTGATTTCTGGTCAGGTACAAGGACGGAGTTAGGTGGAGGGGTGGTATGGATCGCGAATAAACATCTCACAGTTGATGGGAGCGTGAGTTGGAATGACATATCACTTCCGGTACCTGACGGAGATTTTACGACTACGCTGATCGGTACTCGCTTAGAGGCCGCACTGAGTCGAAAGTTATTTGCGTATGCCCTCGTTCAATGGGATGACGTATCACAGACCCTTCAATCCAATATCCGTGTTGATTGGATCCACACACCGGGAAGTGATCTCTTCGTGGTGCTCGATACAGGCTACCTCACTGGCCCCCTCGATCTTCCGCGGGATCCCAGGTGGCTCCGCCGAACAGGAATCGTAAAATTGACCTATCTCAAGGCGTTCTAATTACCCGAGACCAAGGACTAGAACATGAAGAGGGTTGAGATACGAGGTGTCGTTCTATTGGCGGCTGTAATGGTCTGGGGATGTGCACCTGAGCAGGATAGTGTCAGTCAAAGTGGAGATCTCGCTTCCCGTATCGAGGCAAGCCTCAATTCCCTGAACGCCAAGACATCCTTTTACGCCAAACATCTTCCGTCAGGGCGCGAGATCGCTATTCGTGCTGACGAACCGATGAATGCGCTTAGCGTGATCAAGATCCCCATCATGGTGTTGGCATATCGAGATGCCGATGCCGGGACACTAGAACTCGATGAACGGTATCAAATCCAGCCGGAAGACATGCGACGTGGAAGCGGACTCCTTCAAAGTTTCGTACCTGGTATCGAGCCGACTTATAGGGATATCATCACCCAGATGATTATCACGAGTGACAATACAGCGACGGATGTGGTGATAAAGCGCCTGGGATTGGAGCGCGTGAACACCATGCTCGCTGAATTGGGCTTTGAACAAACTCGACTACGTGCCACCACGGGTGAGTTGTTTAGGGCTGTGTTGGAGTTAGCTGACCCCGGCAATGCCTCTCTTTCAGATCGCGAGGTTTTTGAGTCAGGCTTTCCTTCTGATCCCGAAGCTGGAGTTCGTAGCTTCGGTTTCGAGGGTGATTCCACTCAATGGCTGGGCAGGATTACGGCTCGAGAAATCTCTCATATGCTTGAGGCGATCGAGGAAGGTGAGTGGGCATCGCCTGAATCGAGTGACGAGATGATCGGTATCCTCCGAAGACAATTCTACAGTTCTAGGTTGCCGCAACAGCTGCGGGGCAGGGCCTCTATTGCCCATAAGACTGGGGATTGGCCACCTCACGCTGGTAACGATGTCGGGATTCTCTATTATGAGGGTGGCCCCACCGTAGTCGCTGTGTTTACCAACCAGAATCAAGGGGATTTCTTTGAACTTGAAGCCGCCCTCGGAAGGATTGCCGTGGATTTGGTTGATAGTTGGCGCTGAATGAATATGGATTTTCGACCCTGGTATTATAGTGTAACATGAGATATAGCTATCTAAGTATTTATGGAGTAATGATTTAATGAAACTTATATTTCGGACTCTTAGTACACTTTTGATCCTTGTTATAGGGGTTGTATTGGGGGTTTTTGCAGTAGCGAGGTTTCATGATGGGCCTCTTGAGGGTGCGCTAGCGATCGTTGCGGCTGGTCCGTTTGATTCCGGTGAAATGCAGACGGGTATGGAGGAGCCGGATTGGGCGTTCGTAAGAGATTACTCTACGGTAGAGTTTCAGTTATTGGATCCTGTTCGCTCGCGCACTACGTGGATTATGGAACATGAAGGCCGAATTTTCATTCCTTCCGGCTATATGAACTCATTCTTGGGTAAAGTCTGGAAACATTGGCCCAAAGAAGCCGAAGAAGATGGTCGCGCGATATTACGAGTTGATGGGAAGCTCTACGAACGCCAAATGGTAAGGATCCGAGATGAAACTGTGGCGACTCCAGTATTGAACGAATTAGGAAGGAAGTATGTAGGTGGGGCTCCTATCCCATTCCAACAGGTAGAGTCGGGAGATATCTGGCTCTTTGAGCTACGGCCAAGAAGCTAGTCAGAAGCTGGTGCTAACCTGACCACCCAACTCCGACTACCCGCTCTCTATGTTGCGAATTTGAGGCGTATGAGGAATTGCGGTCTAGAATCGAGAACTAGACAAGAATCTGAAAGTGCAATTTAAGCTGTCCCATCCGGGCCTGTTAAGCGTCACACAGAGAGGACGCAAGGTTGTCAAACCTATTGAATAATAGGGCGTTTTCTCGTGGCATGGTGTCTGCACATTGAGAGGCCAGCAGGCAGTTCTTTCCACAGTAGTTGTGCTGCTGGATTCCTCTACTCAGGACAGGGTTGAATGATGCCAATGATCCAGGAGACCAAGGTGACCAAAGATTTTTTTAGGATTTCTCTAAATCTCTTGTTGTTTACAATTCTTGCTGGTACAGGATTGACTGCCCAGCTCATTCCGATTCGCACGGTCCCAGTTGCATCTGGGGATCAGTTTCTGACGGTTCCGTCCGAGACTCTTGGGATGGGTGGTGTAACGATCGCCGTAGATGACCCCTTGGCCGACGGTTGGGTGAATCCCGCCCAGGGCGTCTTCATCGGCGAATCGTCCTTCCTAGGCGCTCCCACGTTCTATGGAATCTCAGATCATGGTGGTGGCGGTAAGACATTTCCGATGGTTGGACTATTCCAAGGAGATGCTTGGTTCGGTGGCGCTGCGTTGGCAGTTCAGCAGATCGATAACCCCGAAGAGCGCTGGGGATGGGGACCCTTCATCGAGCCTGGTGTCATCTGGGACAGTCAACCTCAACAGCTCAGTGACGTGTCTTCGAGGAACCTCTACGCACGAGGGTTTATTGGGCGAAAAGTAGACTCCGGGCCATGGTCTGTCGGGCTTGGGTTCTCGACAGCACAGCTCAATGCGGTCGATGGTGTTGATCTCTTGTATGCGGGGGCAGATCGGATTGATCAATCAGGAAGCGCTTCGGATGTGCGCCTGGGTCTATACCGCACCGGAGAGCGTGATCGGATTTCTTTAGTCGGCGTCTACAACAGGATTTCGATGACGCATGATGTGACATGGACCGATTTCATATGGAGAGGAGACTTTGATCGTGTGGCTACACGTCGTATTGAGGTCAACGAAGACAAGACGCGTACCATAGGTGGTCACCTGAATTGGGATCGGGATCTGAGCGCTCCTGGATGGCGGATTGGGGCAACTGCTACGATAAACCAAAAATCGCATCCGAAAATCCCAAATTATCAGATTCAAAACATTCCTAGGGACCCCGGAACTACGTGGGCGTATGAGGCAGGTTTTGGGATCGCTCGGACGCGTGGAGAGACAACTTTTGGGGTTGATATGGTTCTACAACCGATCTGGAGCGAAACCTGGCAGGAGGCAGACAAACTCGTGACCACTGGCTCAGGTACAGTGATTAAGCCAGGAGGCCGGACGATTGAAAACGAGTTCTTCTTCACGAATGTCATTCTCAGGACGGGCCTCTCTCACCAACTCGGAGACTTAGAGCTTCAAGCTGGTCTTGAGATGCGTTCCTATGACTATGAGCTCGAACAGGTAAATCACATTGAGGGCTCGTTCCGTGACCTAGAGGAGTCTTGGATGGAATGGTCTCCTACCATGGGAGCCGTCCTTCACTTCTCTGACATCGATCTCCGGTATACAGGACGTCTCACAACTGGTACGGGACGACCTGGCATTGCTTGGGAGTGGGAGGAGGGTGTGGTGAGGACGATGGCCAGTGCCAACGATTTCATCATCGCGCCGCAGGGGCCTCTCACGTTACAGGATGCCTTGGTTCATACCCACCAGCTTTCAGTGAGAATTCCAGTCCGTTAAATGATTAGAGTCAGGCCGGAAAAACTCGCCGCACTTCTAGTAGGGTGCACCGTACTGATTGGTTGTGAGGGTTCACCTCCAAGTAATCTGGACCTGCTTATTCTGGGTGGAATTCTGGTAGACGGTTCCGGCGAAGCATCCTCCCAGATGAACGTCGGTGTTCTTGGAGATAGGATCGCTTGGATCGGTGAGGATGGAGTGCAAGCCACTGATACGTTGGATGCGCTAGGTCTAGTTGTTGCTCCTGGTTTTATTGATGTCCATAGCCATACTGTGCCGGCACTACTAGAACGTCAGAGACGTATGAATGAAGGCGTCCTTAGGCAGGGTGTCACAACTGTCGTTGGAGGACCAGATGGTGGTTTCGGTCCCGAGATGATCCGGACAGTTATTGAAGCTTTGGGGAACAATGGCTCAGGCACGAATGTCGCGGTTTACATTGGGCACAATTCCATACGCGAAAGTGTTATGGGAGGGGATCAACAGCGTGCCCCCACTCCTTCTGAGCTTGATATAATGCGAACACAAGTCAGAGAAGGAATGGAATTAGGAGCAGTAGGTTTTTCGACTGGACTTATGTACGAGCCCGGGATGTTCTCTGAGACATCAGAAGTGGTTGAGCTTGCTCGAGAAGTAGCTCCGTTCGGTGGTATCTACGACTCCCATGTCCGAAATCCCGTCCACGCTTTCGTGGAATCTGATCAGGAAGTGGTTGCGATCTCTGAGGGTGCTGGAATATCTGGTAAGATCGGACATCTGAAGGCGGTGGGGCTTCACAACGAAGGACACATTAACGATGTGATCGAACTGGTGGAGAATGCCCGGTCTAGAGGTGTGGAGATCGTTTCTGACCAGTATCCATACGACGGGGCTGCCACCACCTCCTTGATTGGTATCATTGTGATACCTCCCTCTATGGCGGATCTAGCAGGTCTGTCATTAAGTCTCCAGGGCTCTGGGCCTCTTAATCCCGAAGCAGTAGCACGGTTCCGATCGACGTTGGTTAATCCGAGTCACCGCACACAATTGAAAGAAGCAAGTGAGAACGGGATTGATGGTGGATTTGCTTGGTTGAAGGCGACCGGATACAACAGTATGCGGATAGTGAGCAGCTCTGATTATCCTGAGTTGGTTGGAGTCTACCTCTCAGAACTTGCTGAAGAGGGACAAGACCCGTTCGATGCAGTGATGGATTTGATCGCTGGAGCGTCTGCCCCCGTGAACATCACACTGGGTGCTATTACAGAAGAAGACGTCCGGACTCTCATGGTTCAGCCGTGGAATATGATTGCGAGTGATGGGGCTTATGCAGACGGTAGCGAAGCTGGCAGGGGGCACCCTCGAGGGGCGGGTACCTTTGCGCGCTTTCTTGGTCACTACGTGCGTGAAGAGGGAGTTCTGCCGTTGGAAGAAGCAATCCGGAAGATTACATCCTTACCTGCGGATTTTCTTGGGCTTACCGATCGGGGACAGATCGAAGAAGGGTACGCTGCAGATCTGACGATCTTTAACGCTGAGACAATCATTGATCGTTCTGATTGGGATTATCCTCAGCGTTTTGCCGAAGGGATCGTGCACGTGTTAGTTAACGGTGTCCTGGTGCTCAGAGATGGGAGTCTCACCGGTCGAACACCTGGTGCGTTCCTCTCACTTACTCGCATTCCCTAAAAGATACTCTTCGTTATCCGGGTTCAGAGAACGCTGAGTCACTCAGGTTAGAATCTCAGCCATATAGATACTGCTCACCCTCATCAAGTGTCTAGCAGTCTTTCGGCTCGATTATCATTGACACCTGCTAATCCATGGTTTTACCGTAAACCGTAATGAATCAGAAAGGGAAGGTGATTCGCCAGGCCGTGTCAGTCGGCCTCTCCGCCGTGATGCTTGTCATCTGGATCTCGGTTCCGCTCTTGGAGCGTGCTGATCTAGTAAATGAGCCCGTCGTAGAGAGCGAACACAACCCATCGACGTGCCCGCCCGCTCATGATCACACGGTTTGTACTCAGGTCGTGGCGAACCTAGCTACACCTTCAGTCGGACTTGAAGAGCAGCAACAGGATGTCATCGTTCGGGATCTTAGACCAGCTGAAACTGACATTCTTGTCCACGCCGTGCTTTCCGAAGGGCACCCCTCTAGAGCTCCACCTCTGGCCTAACTGCGCAGTACCGGGCCGCTTTCTAGCGGCCGATCTCAGTGGGTCCCTCTGAGGGCCTGCTTCTGTGAGTACAGTGAGGAAGAGGGCAAATCATCATGAGTATTAGTGCAACGAGGATCGACCGTCACAGGTGGGCAGTCTTCGTGTCTACAATCCTGATTTTGGCTGGTCCTGGGGGCCTGGTCGCCCAAGAAAGAATCGATTCCCTTCAAGTGGAGCTCGAGCGGCTCGTGGCTCTCGTTGATAGCCTGACCCAGGAAGTTGCAAAGCTTCGCACCTCTGGTCCTGAAGAGGAAGCCGATGACGCACTGGCCCGACTCCGAGCTGCAGCACGAGCGGCTGCGGCCTTCGGGGAAAATACAGGTGCTGTAGATCAAGCTACGGAGCAAGAATTCGTTGGACGGCAGCGTTCATTGCAGGCCCTCAACCCAGAAATCAGTGTCAACTCTGATGTCTTTGGGCACATAAATGCGGATGATACTAGCGAGGACAATTTCTTTGCACGTGAATTTGAAATCTCGATCGTCTCAAATCTGGACCCCTTCTCACGTGCGAAAATCTTTATATCTCGCCACAACGAGGGAGGGGAGCTCTTACCGTTTGAAGAAGGACCTCGCGACCACAGAGAACAAGAGGGTGGTCTGGGATTCGGAGTTGAAGAGGGTTATGTCGAATGGGTGGGATTACCAGGGGGTGTCGGAGTTAAGCTCGGAAAGTTTTTCCAGCAGTTCGGTCAACTGAACCGCTGGCATCCTCACGCCTTGCCATTCCAGACACGTTCGCTTCCACATCTCTCGTTCATCGGTCCAGAATCGTTAGCACAGACGGGGGCTTCGGTGCATTGGCTTGCACCGTTCGGTGGTGTCAGTGGTACCTACGAAGCTACGCTCGAAGTGACACGTAGCGAGAACGAGATGCTATTCGGTGAGTCAAATGGTCTCTCGGTGTTAGGGCACATTAATGGTTTCTGGAATCTATCTTCTTCGACTGATCTCGATCTGGGTTTTAGTTGGATTAACGGCACATTTGTGGCCGATGCACGGTCATTAGATCGCAATCTTTATGGTGCGGAAGCGGCCATCACATGGCGCCCTCCAGGACGATCTCGGTACCAGGGTGTGTCACTCCGAGGTGGCATTATGGCAGTTGATTTAGTCGCTTCTGGGAGTGGGCACGAAGAGGCGCA
>DCAZ01000016.1:929-13453 GCA_002313925.1 Gemmatimonadales bacterium UBA1120 | reverse complement strand
GGGCACGAAGAGGCGCACGAGATCTCGGGGCGAGCTTTTGGATTTTGGGGTATGGGAGAAATTCGACTCTCTGAGAGTTGGCTCATGGGTGCCAGGTTAGCTAGAAGTTCTAGTCCGCAAGATCCAGATGAGACGGCTTGGCTTATCTCGCCGACGCTTAGTTGGTGGCAAAGTGAGTATGTCAGGCTAAGACTCGAGTACGACTTACTCGGAAGGAGCTTTGTGGATGGCAGGGAAGGGAGACTGCTTCTTCAGGTGACGTTCGCAATGGGCCCACACAAGCATGAGACCTACTGAGATCATGGCAGGGTTAGATTACCTGTGTCGGTGCTCTACGGAGATAATAGGATGATGAGAACAGTACTGATAACCCTTCTGCTGCTAGCGCCGTCCAGTTACAAGGAACAGCTGGCTCCCGTGCGTGTTGTCGCGACGCTACCCATCTATGCAGAGATCACCCGACAGATCGGTGGACAAGAGGTGATGGTATCGTCGATCGCGAACCCAAATGAAGATGCTCATTTTGTGCGGCCAAAGCCGAGTTTTGCACTCGATATTCGTCGAGCCGATATGTTTGTCACGACTGGACTCGACCTGGAGCTATGGGTACCGACGCTACTCGACCGGGCAGGTAATTCAAATGTCCTCGAAGGGGGTAGGGGCTATGTGACTGCTTATACGGGTGTTGAGCTTTTGGACGTGCCCGTTACTGCGGACCGGAGTGGTGGAGACGTTCACATCTTCGGTAACCCACATCTGACGACTGACCCGCTCCGGACGCTACAGGTGGCCCGTAACATCACGATAGGGCTCAAGAGGGTTGCTCCAGATAGGGCTGCACACTTTGATGCCGGGCTCGCAAGCTTCATTGAACAAATTTACCAGAGGCTGTTCGGGGAACGTTTGGTAGAACTCATAGGTGGCGAGACACTAGGGCAACTCGCACTAAACCGAACGCTGTTCGAGTTTCTAGACGAACAGGAATTTGAGGGTGCGCCCCTTATCGAATCCCTGGGTGGATGGCTCCAAATAGCAAACCCTTTCCGTGGACAAGAGATAATTTGCTATCACAAGAACTGGGCCTACTTCGAAGACCGCTTCCAGGTACGCTGTGCAGATTATGTGGAGGCAAAGCCCGGTATTCCGCCAACACCGGGACATGTAGCTCAGCTAATCGCCCGCATGCGGGAAGAGAACCTGAATGTGCTTTTGTCCGCGACGTATTTTGACGAAAGTAAAGTAGAAGTTGTCGCAACTAGGGGTGATGCAATCATCGTTCGGGTCCCTCTATCACCCTATGCCAGAGAAGGTGTTGATGATTACTTCACATTGGTTGATACCTGGGTAATGGAGCTCGCCCAGGCCTTTGTCAGCCGATGATTCTCGCACGGAGATAAGGTGATGCTTGATCTAATGATCCCACCGATCGTGGCGGCGCTCATTATTCTTTCGATCCATGCATACCTGGGCCTACACGTTATCGCCCGTGAAGTGATCTTCATTGATCTCGCATTCGCTCAAATCGCAGCTCTTGGAACTACTGTGGCCCTCTTGATGGGCATCGAGCCCAGTACGACCACGTCACTCTTGTTCGCCTTTGGTTTCACGGTTCTCGGTGCCTTGCTCTTCTCAATGACCCGCATGGAGAAATCGATTGTACCCCAGGAGGCGATTATCGGGGTTTCGTATGTGGTAGCGTCCGCTGCGGTGATTCTGCTTGCCAGTCTTACAGCGGAGGGTTCTGAACATCTCCAAGAGATGCTTACAGGCACATTGATTTGGGTTGGCTGGCCTGCCATAGGCAAGATGGCGAGTGCGTATGTAGCCGTAGGGCTCGTTCACTACTTACTGAGACGGAAGTTTTTGGCCCTGACTTTTGCACCTGAGAGGGTCGGAAATATCAGGCTCTGGGACTTTGTGTTCTATGTGACCTTTGGGATCGTGATCTCTCTCTCAGTTGAGATTGCTGGAGTACTAATGGTCTTCACAGCGCTAGTAATCCCAGCAGTGATTGCTTTTCTCTACACGAATCGCTTTGGGCTGGCCCTCTTTATTGCGTGGGGTGCTGGAACTGCCTCCATCCTGAGTGGTATCGGTGCTTCGTTCTACTGGGATCTGGCGACAGGTCCACTTCTCGTCTGCACATTTGGTGTAAGTCTGATCTTGGCGGCCGTACTCCGGCCGGTTCTAGGTATCCGACCTGGTCGTAAGATTATAGTGGCCAGCCTTGAGCAGGGTGACTAACTGCTTCAGTGCGTCATTAGGAAAGTTTCTGGCGTGATCAACTCCGATCAACGATACCCTCGAGTATTCTTGCTGTAGCGCATCTACCCAGTCTATTGAACATTCGTGAATGCCGTATCCATCTTGAAGTTTGTCTGACTTACCTGAAGAGACGGAGTCTTCTCATGAGCCGCTACATGCTATCTCGCCTGCTTACACTGCTGACTCTTGCGTTTGCTTTCAGTGGGCTTGAAGCACAGGCCCAAGAGAGCTCTTCACGGCTCAAGGTCGGCCACTATCTCGATTGGGAGTTTGTCCAAAACCCCCAACTCTCTCCGGACGCCACCCAACTGGTGTACGTACGTGAATGGATTGATAAAGTCAACGACAGGCACGCGTCTGAAGTTTGGATTATGGATGCCGATGGCGGCCGGAACCGTTTCTTGCTAGAAGGCGGTTCACCAGCTTGGTCTCCCGATGGAACCAGGGTGGCTTTTGTGAAGCAGGGCGAACCTCAGGGTGCACAGATTTTCGTACGTTGGATGGACGCAGAAGGGGCCGTGTCGCAGGTGACGAGGCTGACAGAATCGCCATCAAGCATCCAGTGGTCACCGGATGGTAATTGGCTTGCTTTTAATGTATTAGATGAAGCTCCGATGGATCCAGCATGGCAGATAGAGATGCCCCAGCGCCCTGAGGGTGCCGACTGGACGGCATCTCCGAGGATTGTAGAGAAGCTCAATTATAGGCGTGATGGTTCTGGGTGGTCTCCTGTGGGTTCGCGTCACATCTATGTTGTTTCTGCATCAGGGGGCACGGCACGGCGCGTGACCAACGGAAACTTTGACCATGGCTCCCCGCAATGGATGCCGGACGGTCAGAGCATTTTGTTTTCGGGTCTCAGGGTTGAGGATGCCGAGTATCAGTATCGCGAGTCCGCTCTTTATTCGGTTGACGTGGCATCGGGCGCGATTCAGCAAATCACAAACCGACGAGGAAGCGAAACCAGCCCTCTTCCTTCCCCAGATGGAAGCTTGATTGCATACCAGGGTGACGAGTTCACGACGGATACGTACACGGAAAGAGAGATGTACGTAATGAATGCGAATGGTTCGGGATCGCGGGTTATAGCCCGTGAGATGGGAGGCATTGGCAACGTGAGGTGGACTGCTGATGGACGTGGTCTCTATTTCACGGCTTCGATGAAGGGGACTTCGAACCTCTGGTTCGTGCCACTTAATGGAGAGCCGCAGAGTGTCACCGAGGGTAACCATATGCTCTCGACAACAGATATCGCGGATAATGGCTCAGCAGTGGGAATCCGGACATCATACTATGAACCCGGGAGCCTAGTGACCTATTCACTTCAGAACCCTAGTGAAATCCGTGTCCTCAAGGGAACGAATGAAGCAGTGTTGTCTCAGGTAGAATTAGGTGAGGTAGAAGAGATTTGGTACAAATCTGTCGATGGGCTCGACATCCAAGGTTGGATCAACAAGCCGCCCGGTTTTGATAGCTCAAAGAAATATCCATTGATCTTGCGAATCCATGGTGGTCCGCACTCGATGTATAACTCTGGGTTCGACTTCAAGAACCAAGATCACGCGGCGAATGATTATGTAGTTCTCTACACGAACCCAAGGGGTAGCTCAGGTTACGGATCGGAGTTTGGCAACGCGATCAACTATGCCTATCCATCGATGGACTATGACGACCTTATGGTTGGAGTCGATTCCTTGATAGCCCGAGGGTATATCGACGAAAGGAATCTCTTCGTTTATGGAGGTTCTGGTGGTGGTGTGCTGACGTCCTGGATAGTAGGACACACAGATCGCTTCACGGCCGCTGTCGCGAAAGCACCTGTGACGAACTGGATGAGTTTTGTCGGTACCACGGATGGAGCGAGCTGGTACTTCGATTTCGAGAAACATTTCTGGGAAGACCCATCAGAGCATCTGCAACGCTCACCACTCATGTACGTGGGCAACGTCACAACGCCCACGATGCTCATGACAGGAGAACGGGATCTACGCACACCTATGGAGCAAACTGAGCAATATTATCGGGCGCTAAAGCTCCGCCAAATCCCGACAGCGATGGTTCGTCTCACGGACGGATGGCACAGCCGAAGCCGTCCCCCGACCAACTTTATACGTGTGCAACTCCTGTTGAGAAATTGGTTCGACCGCTACAAGGTCGCCGGTGATCCCGTGACTGATGGAGGACTCGGAGCAGGGAGCAAATAAAGGATTAGAACTGCGGTGGACTAAGGACGACTCAGTTTCTGAGCTGAAGTCCTATTCCTAAGTCGAGACTTAATGAAACAGCGTGGTCCTTCCTGATCGCGGTACTTGCGTTATGTCGCCGGTATATCAGTCCTGGAGAGAATCGGAGCTTCCCTGCAGAAAAAGCCAGACCAAGGCCCGCCTCGACTCCGATGCCGCCATTAAGCTTGTCTCCATCGGCTCCGGTTCCACCGTAGAGTAGGCCCACCTGCATCCAAGGCCCTCCGCGGCTCAGAGAAAGCCCAAGGCGCGCATCATTTCCGGCGAACGTTATATCACGGTCGGTACAGAAGCCGTTGCTGCATCCAAACTGAGTTCGCACGAATCCAGCGTATAGGCTAAGAACTCCCGATGTCTGAAGAGAAATCATCCCGGCAACCGACAATCCTGGCTCAAGCTCCATTGCAGCTGCAGTGGCAGTATGGCTACCAACTGCGGTTCCGCCCCGGACCTCAGCGTATATCTGTGCCTCTACTGGGTTATAGAGTAGGCCGAATAGCCCCAACAGAAATACGGGTAGAATGAGTGACCGACACTTAAGGGGAGTTCTCATTCCATACCCCCGATAATTCGACGTGTACTAACACCGTCTGTAACTAGCACATCCATTTCCGGAGAAACTGGGAGTAGTGTCTCATCCCATTCTCTGATTATGGACTGGATTCGCCCAGTTTGCCGATTAGTGATCACCGCGAGCTCGGGGCTGGGCACTGCACCCCCGAGCTCTATTTGACCTTCAGGACCTAGCAACTGGATTCTGCTGAGTTCATCAGCTGCTCCCGCTTGGAACGGAAGGGCAAAATAGAAATCGCCTCCACTACCGTACTCGGTCTCAACGAGCGAGAAACTAAGGGAGAATAATGAGCCACCGCTCGCGTTGAATCCTTCGATCTGATACGGGCCATTTTCAACTGGGAGCACCGCAGGTGCAGTCATGTGAATTGCAGGCTCCAGTGTAAGCACGCCGTCGTCAGATCCCCCCCATAGAATCAGGACATCTTCAGATTGCGGAGTCCTGTCAGATTGTCGTGGACTTGGCCCTTCATTCGCACGGAACGCGAGAGATTTTTCAAAATGGTAATCACTGATCCACTCAGGGTTACAGTACGACATGAGGTCTTTGATTACCCCAGGGTTCTTGAGTTCGCCTAGGCCGGAAGCACCGCGTGGATCATACCCCCATTTTCCGATAAACCCGCCCGAATACGGATAGTTTTGATCTGGCCCTGACGGTCCTCCACAGGGAGCGTGGCGCAGACTCATGTTGTGACCCAACTCATGGGCTAGAGTGAATTCTGATGGTCGCCCAACGCTTGTCGGTCTACCTATGTAGCCAAGTCCGCCCCATGCCGATCCTTGGGGCAGGGTAACCGCCCCGTAGTAGTAGTGACCCGGTCCATCTGGATCTGTTCTTCGTAAGAGGTCGATCTCTCTGAGAAAACTGCTCCATCCTGACTTCTCAGTGAGATTCGCGTCAGTCGTGTAGGTGTCTCTGACATCGACTTCGAAGTCGGCGATTGGGAATATCAGTCGAGTGTACTGCACCTGATCGGCGTACTTAGACAGGTTGCCAGTCCAATTAAAGATTTGCCCAGAACAAGCCGGGAAGGGAGATCCGCACGCCAACACCGGAACGACGCGGAGGTAGAACGGTTCTACCTCGCGGGGGTTGAGCGCCATACGACCTGATTCCGGTACACGCACCGAGCTTCCTGGAGCGAGCGGTACAACTTCCTCAGGATCCAATTCGACCACCAATTCTACGCCCGGCTGTAATACAGCCGCCGGGACAAGCGTATTGTACGATTTCTCGAGTTGGCTCTGATCAGGGGATACCGGAAGAAAATACAGTGGAGATAGCATCCTGACCGAGTAGACAACCTCATCTCCGGAATAAAACGACGCCCTAACCGTAGGTTCGAAGAAGCTCATTTGGTCGCCGGTCATAAAGACTCTGAGCAGTGCATCTTTCCCGGCGATAAGCGGAACACTACCCGTGAGAGCTTGAACACTTTGTATTAAGTGAATGAAGGGTGCAGAAAGCTGAACCTCAGTTGGATTCACTCGAACTCGGGTTTCAGCCTTCAATCCGGCTACTTCCCCGGCCACAGTCACTTCTCCACCCTTGAGCCCCTCCATGGAACCATCACCTGATACTCTCAGAATCTGTGGATCGGAGATCGACCAACCTGGTAGAGCCCAGGTAGGCAGTGGCGTAAATGCCTGTTGATTCTGGTCGGTAACGACAGCTCTCAACGCCGCGGTATGCCCTTTTGTCAGGACTGTATCGATCGGGAGTACGGACAGAGCAGTTGGATTCCGATCAGGTTCTAGTGCCAGATCAGCACACCCCATTACGGTAATGAGCACTGTGGCAGCTAGCGGCATGGTGACTAGAATACGGATATCGGATACTCCGGCTGAGTGGCTCATTTTCTGCGTACACGATTCATAGATGGTGAAACATTGCAACAGCTTTGCCAGGAGGGTCAAGCGGAGCATTTTTTCTGTGGCCTTTTGATTACTCGTTGAGAAGGCTCACTCACCAGGGTTAGTTTAGCCACTGTGGCACCTGCGCCTGTAGCTCAGCTGGATAGAGCATCGGCCTTCTAAGCCGAGGGTCCCAGGTTCGAGTCCTGGCAGGCGCGTTCCTCTGAAGTAGTAACTCACAGCCGTATTAGGACCTTAACATAAGGGGTCAGAATCTAATTAGTTAACTCAGGCACGCTCCTAGCTATGGAACCAGTGCAGCTGCAGTAGTCCACTAGCGCTATTCTGGGTGACTTAGCAGGTTGGTCACCGGTGCCAAACTTTGGTTTATGAACAAGACCGTAATCATGCGCAAATACCTACTCATCATTTTGTTTCTGTTGGTCGGGTGTGACTCTCCGACGGCTCCAAATGGTGTGACGTCCCTTACGATCAATCCGTCGCCCGTAAGTTTTGATGCACTGGGTGACACCATCCAAGCAGCTGTCAGTATCGGCGGCGCGAGTGACGCGGTGGTAAAGTGGTCTGTCTCAGATTTGTCTGTTGTGAAGGTGTTATGCTGGTCCGGCCAGACGTGTCAGTTCACCTCTGTAGCGAATGGTACGGCTACGCTCACAGTATCCTCAGGCTCTGTTACTACCTCCGCACCTATCGAGGTTTCCCAGCTTCCTGCGAGCTTCGAGTTGTCCGATACAGCTCTAAGCTTTTCGGCATTGGGTGACGAAACTCAGCTTACGATTGCACCGAAGGATAGGATGGGTTTTGAGATGAATGGTGCTGAGGTCGTTTGGGCCACATCTGACGAATCCATAGTGGCTGTTTCTGATTCTGGCTTGGTTACCGCAACCGGAATCGGTGATGCAACGATTACTGTAACTTCAGGCCCTCTGGAAGCCACTGCTTCCGTCATGGTCAAGCTCTGGACATCGGTCTCAGTCGGTCAGTCCCACAGCTGTGCAATTACGACTTCAGCTGAAGCATATTGTTGGGGCTCGAACCAATACGATCAGTTGGGATTGGGTGAGAGTATGAGTGATAGTTCCGAGGTTGAGGTTCCGACTCTTGTGAGTGGCGGACACTCTTGGGAGTCGATCTCATCTGGAGATCAGCACACTTGTGGCGTGACTTCGGCCGGGGACGCGTACTGCTGGGGAAACGCTGGGTACAGCCGCATGGGTAACGGTACAAGTGGTTCGACTCGCCCGACTCCAAGTCTCGTCATCGGTGGGCATTCCTGGGCCTCAATGTCAGGAGGCAGACGTCATACGTGTGGGATCACGAGGTACACTGAGGCAGGCTGCTGGGGTGATAACTATTACAGGCAACTGGGCGACAGCACTCGCTCGACTCGTTCGAGTCCTAGGTTGGTTTCAGATGGGCATTCCTGGGCCTCAATATCGGCGGGATACGACCACAGTTGTGGGGTTACCACATCTAGCCAGGCATACTGCTGGGGGAATGGACAAGCGAGCAAGCTGGGTTATGGGGATAACGAAAGCCGTATAGCTCCAACTCTTGTGCGTAATGGGCTCGTGTGGCAATCAATCTCAACGGGGCGCTATCACACATGCGGAATAGTGGCCAACAATGACGCGTACTGCTGGGGATACAACGGGAATGGGAGGCTCGGTGATGGGACATATAACTCGACAGTAGCTGAGCCTAGAGCGAAAGTGGTAGACATCATGGATGGATGGGCCTCGATCTCGGCAGCTTATTCCCACACCTGTGCAGTGACGGTGATCGGTGAGGGGTACTGTTGGGGCTCTGGTGGTTCAGGGCGTTTAGGTAACGGGACATCAGGAACGCGCCGGCGTCCGACATTGATCAATGGTTTGCACGAGTGGGAAGTGATCTCCTCGAGATGGTACCACAACTGCGGAGTCACAACGGACGGTGCGATCTACTGTTGGGGTTCTGGTGGTTCAGGTCAGTTAGGTGATGGACAAGGGTCGACTAATTATCTCCCTGTCAGGGTTCTTTCGGCATGGTAACTGGGCATCGATCATTGCTGCCGAGAATCGCCTCTGAAGGTTGGAAGTCCATAAGGTCAAAATTGGGGCTGCGCCGTAGTGCCACAGCACGAATTCTCAGCTGTGGTGTGCTCCTGGCTCTTACTGCTTGCAATGCGGAGCAGGTGACAGCTCCCACGACACCAACATCGATTACGATTGATCCTCCTAGCCTCAGCTTGACGGCGCTGAATCAAGAGAGCCGACTCACCGCAACAGTCAGAGATGAGAATGGCGGCCTAAAGGAAGAAGCTCCGGTAACATGGACTACCTCAGATCGGAATGTAGTCGCGGTATTTGCTGCTCTGGGATTGGTAACCTCGCGTGGCGAAGGGACGGCTACGATCACTGCTACCTCGTGTTCTGGTAACTGTTCTGCGACGGCGACTGTCACTGTTAATCAAGAAGCCGAGTCAGTCGCGCTATCCGATAGCACTCTGATTTTTTCCGAAGCCGGTGTGACCGTTCAATTAACAGCCAAAGTTGTAGACGCAGAGGGTTACCCGGTCGCCGGTGACACCGTGACTTGGTCAACCTCAGATTTGGGCGTCGCGACTGTATCTTCCACTGGCTTAGTTACCTCTGTCGCAACCGGAACTGCGGATATCACAGCTACTTCTGGATCCGCTAGCGCAGCTGCGTCAGTAACGGTTACCCAATGGTCATCAATTTCTGCCGGAGTCTTCCACACATGCTCGAAGCTTGGAGAGGGGGCGTACTGCTGGGGTGAGAATCTCTCCGGTCAATTGGGTGATGCTGCGACATCCAGCTACCGGTCGGTAGCAACGCATGTAGTTGGTCCACCCGATATCTGGCAGTCGGTCTCCGCCCGATATGATCACAGCTGCGGTTTTGCCCCTTCAGGTGAAGGCTACTGTTGGGGTGAAAACAGCCGAGGACAGATCGGGAACGGTGACACGACGGATGTCTCGGTGCCGACTGCAATGACCGGCGCTGGATCTTGGGGTTCGATCTCTGCGGGCTGGTATCACAGCTGTGGTGTGGCCCCTTCAGGTGAAGGTTACTGCTGGGGTGAAAATCCTCAGGGACAGTTAGGCAATGGTGATAGCATAGACGTATGGACTCCGACATCTGTGGGTGGTAGCCATACGTGGGCATCGATCTCCGCGGGAGGAAACTTCAGCTGTGGCGTGACCACATCCGGGGAGGGGTACTGCTGGGGGTATAACTATTGGCGTCAGTTGGGTGATGGCACACGCACAAACCGTTCAGTTCCGACCGCTGTGAGTGGCGGACATACCTGGGCATCAATATCCACAGGAAGATATCACTCTTGCGGAGTCACTACGTCCGGAGATGGTTATTGCTGGGGATATGGGAACTACGGTCGACTAGGGAACGGCAGCACGAGCCACCGTTCGGTTCCGACCCTGGTGAGTGGTGCCCATACGTGGGCATCGATTGCTGCAGGAAACCGATATCACACGTGCGGAGTGACTACGTCCGGAGATGGCTATTGCTGGGGACGAAATAGGTACGGTCAGGTTGGCGATGGTGCGACGAGTAACCGTTTGATCCCGACGCTGATTTCTGGAGAACACGTTTGGGAGTCAATATCCACAGGTGGGTACCACGCTTGTGGATTGACCGTGGGTGGCGGGGCCTATTGCTGGGGCCGGGATAACTATGGGCAGTTGGGCAACGGCCTAGCCTTGGACAGTCGAGTGCCGATTAAGATCTTCATGCCCAATTAGCTCGATACAAAGACCGGCTATCCCGCAGTGGGGCACAGGATGTACGACACCTGCTCGAACTCATCAGCAGGGCGGGACTGCTTCGAGGCTACGGATGAGGCTAGCAGGCTGAGGCCTGGAAGCAGAGGGTATCACCACCAGCCGGGATATGACCTGTCTTATCCAGAATTCCGTCTAATCTGACATTCGCGATCGATGGTCCGTTGGCAGTCATTGTAACTAGAGTGACATGATCGAATGACATCTCGCTGCTCGAGGATTGGGAGCCTCCTGTAGTGCCGAGCATGATGTAGTCTCGGCTGTTTCTTACGGTGTGCGAATACGTGTGGAGGTGTCCGTTGAATAGGGTGTAAGGACGATTCGATAGGGCAGCTTCGATTGCTGCAAAGTCTGGCTCATCCTCATTCTGCCAGACGGGCTTGTGCATGAAGAGCAGTGTCCATCGAACATCAGGATAGTCGTCGAGCACGTCGACAAAATAACCGGCCTGCTCGGGTCCAATCTCGCCGGTCATTCGCTCGGGCATCTGGTAGTACTCCATCTCCTGAGCCCTCTCAGGATCTTCGGCTCCAACACTGAGAGCTGTATCGCGAGCTTCGTATATTTCGCGCATACGCCTGGGCGTGTAATCCTCTGAATCCAGCGCCAAGAAAAGCACATCCTTGTATATGAAATGATAGTAGCGGGTGCCATACCTTGTCTTCCACACCTCTCTCATGACTTCGTTCGTGAGGTCGTGGTTCCCGCCGACGCGGAATACGGGAGCTACAACCTGGGCAGCCCGCTCATCAAAAGAATCCCACTCTTTCGCGAGTTGTGGCTCATCTTCAGTTCCACCCTCGATGAGGTCACCGACACTCAGGATGAGCTCTGGACGCAAGAGAGACAGTTGCTCCACCGCAACCTCAAATACCCGTTGCCGTTCTCCTCCGTTCAGGTCAGAAAATATCGCGAATGTGAACTTGTCCTCAGCATCGTCGAAGCTGTCATGGGACCAAGGCGTAGCGTCGGTGGCTGAATCATGCAGGAACGTGTTTGCGTTTGGTTCCGAGCAGGCCAGGAAACAAGTTAGAAGCACGAGTAGTGATCTTTGTAATGTGACCATTTTGGGTATTTTCTGGTGAGAAGGTTGTTGGGGTCTTGAGCAGATCCCTAGTCAAGTGTTTTGCGTGGATGATGAGGTCTGGATCATCTGATTCGGTTCATCTTGCGCGTCAAAAAGCCTCATCCAGATTAGGTTTACGCTCAATCTAGGATTGCTTAGCTTCTCGCGCTTGCAAGCGGGTAATTCTTGAGAGGAACTTCTCTTGAATAGTCCTCAAGTGCTGTTGCAGTGATGATCGATGGTGGGCGTAGCTCAGTCGGTTAGAGCGCCGGGTTGTGGTCCCGGAGGTCGCCGGTTCAAATCCGGTCGTCCACCCTTTTTAATAGTTGAGGAAAGCAGACTGTAATATTGGGTGGCCACAGGCTGTTGACCCCCCTAGGAGGCAGGATTATCATTCCGTTCTCGCAGCGGGCGGCTGCTGGACTGCCGTCGCTGCGTTTTGCTCGCAGTGGAGTTCCCAATCTGTCGCTTCGGCGGCGCAAGAACACTCCGGCGTGGGCATATCTAGCTGATTGAAAACTGAGGTTTTGAGTGTGATTTGAGCGGGCCCAAGACGGTGGGCACTACGTCCCACCGCATTCGATCTTAGGGTCGATTGGGTCAACCAACGTAGATTCCGAACGTTAGATCGGAAGTATAGGTCGCGTTCGCTTAGAGCTATTCAAGCTTTTTCTCAACGGAGAGTTTGATCCTG
>DCAZ01000016.1:0-602 GCA_002313925.1 Gemmatimonadales bacterium UBA1120 | reverse complement strand
AGGACGAACGCTGGCGGCGTGCTTAATACATGCAAGTCGAACGAGGAACAGGGAGCTTGCTCCCTGTAACCGAGTGGCGAACGGGTGAGTAACACGTGATCAACCTGTCCTAGGGCGGGGGACAACCTGGGGAAACCCGGGCTAATACCGCATGATGTCTCATTCCCGCATGGGAATGAGATCAAAGAGGGCCTCTGCTTGCAAGCTCTCACCCAAGGAGGGGATCGCGACGTATCAGCTTGTTGGTGGGGTAACGGCCTACCAAGGCTATGACGCGTAGCGGGTCTGAGAGGATGACCCGTCACATTGGGACTGAGATACGGCCCAGACTCCTACGGGAGGCAGCAGTAGGGAATATTGCGCAATGGACGAAAGTCTGACGCAGCGACGCCGCGTGTGGGAGGAAGCCTTTCGGGGTGTAAACCACTGTCAGAGGGGAAGAATCCCGTCGGTCTGAATATGGCCGACGGCTGACGGTACCCTCAGAGGAAGCGCCGGCTAACTCCGTGCCAGCAGCCGCGGTAATACGGAGGGTACAAGCGTTAATCGGAATTACTGGGCGTAAAGCGCGCGTAGGCGGTTAAGTAAGTTGGATGTGAAAG
>DCAZ01000100.1:1018-17936 GCA_002313925.1 Gemmatimonadales bacterium UBA1120 | reverse complement strand
CTAGCGCAGTCGCCCACGTTTGGGTTGGGAAGGACCCCGAGCGCAGATGAAGTCCTCGCCTGGGATATCTCCATAAGTCCTACGGGAATGGAGCTCCCGGCGGGGAGCGGAACCGCCGAGGAAGGCGCGCTAACCTATAGGCGGAAGTGTGCGAGATGCCACGGAGCAGACGGAACAGAGGGTCGCGCTCCTAGGTTGGTAAAATCCTCAAGGGGCTCAGATGCCAACCCTTGGTCATATGGGCGAATCCTGCCGATCCGAGCGCCATACGCGACGGCTGTATGGGATTATATCAACCGTGCCATGCCTCTCAATCGTGAAGGAACTCTCACCCACGATGAGGTCTATTCGCTGACGGCCTTTTTGCTCGACATAAACGATGTCATCCCGGAAGGCACTGTACTCGACGCCCAGAGTCTACCGATGGTGGTGATGCCAAATCGTGATACCTGGGCTGAGCTACCGGACTGGAAGCCCGGAATGCCAAGGCTTTTGGGTTACCCCTACTGACGTACGCTTCGTAAAGCTTTCTAAGAGCCGAACTGAAATAAGCCCGAGGAGAAAGACAATGACGGCAGAATCTCAGCTCGCCATCGCACTTCTCAGCGTAGTCTTCCTCTCCGGCTGCTCTGACACCACACCCGCCAACCAAGCCGTCGAGGCGGAAGTGCCGGAGTACTTTCTTCTGCGGCCGGAGACCGAAAGGGCCTTCGGTTACTCACACGCCGTGAAGATCGGTGACGACATCAAGATCTCCGGCGCTGTGAGTATGGACGACGCCGGAACCCCGACTGCCGTCGGCGATCTCGAGCAGCAGATGAAGAACGCTTACTCCGATTTGGACAAGGTTCTGCAGCACTACGGCTATACCTTCGACGACGTAGTTGCCGAGAACATTTTTACGACCGACATGGCGAGGTTTCTCGAGGTCTCTTCCTATCGGAACTCGATTTACACGAAGCAGTTTCCAACCGGAAGCTGGCTCGAAGTCAAAGGCCTCGCCCTACCCGGGCTTATGATCGAAATAGAGCTGGAAGCACATCGGTCCAGGTAAGGACCTAGCCAGTGATGACACTCGCCTAGCAGGACCATAGGCACCACACCGGACGTTGAGTTGTCATATCCGGGCCCGGTAGGTGTCATACAGGGAGGACACAAAGTCTACAGACCTATTGAAGAAAGGGCGTTTTCTTGTGGCATCGTACCTGCACACGGAGAGGGTGGCAGGGAGTTTCTTGACTGTAGTCCTGCTAACTGATCCCCCTAGCTTTGAATAATGCCAATGATTTGTGATTTGAGTGTGATGCGACTCCGACTAACCACTCTGCTACTGCTCGGAGCATGTGCGAGCCCGACTACGCCTGAAAACGACCTGGCTGACTACCGAACACTGTGGGAAGCCCAACGCCTAAAGGACTACACGTTCGACGTTGTAAGAAACTGCTACTGCCTGGGTAGGGCCGATGTTCGGGTAACCGTTCAGGGTGGAGTCATAACCGGTGTCACCGAACTCGCATCGGAGGTAGCACATGACCCCGAGTTGTTCAGGACAATTGATGGCCTTTTCGATCTTGTACAGGACGCCTACGACCGGAACGCACACGAAGTGCAAGTAGAGTTCGACCCCGGCCGTGGGTATCCGACCCGGATTTGGATCGATTACGTTGAGATGATGGCGGACGAGGAGATGGGCTTTACACTCCTGAGCGATGTCACAGCGTTGGAGGGCTGACAAGAACATGGATAAACTGAACCTCGTTGTCTGTGTGGGTGTGAGCTTGTTGCTGTGTCTAGAAACTCCACTCGAAGCACAAATTTCAGCGGTCTCTGCCCAAGCTGCTATAGAGCAAACTCAGACCCAACCCGGTGAGGACGGACTCGGAACGCGCACGGTCACTGAACTCATGGAAGAGTTTGGAGTTCCCGGAGTCAGTATTGCAGTCATTAAGGATTTCAAGATCCACTGGGCGAAAGCCTATGGGGTGGCTGATGTCGAGACAGGTCAGCTCGTCGACATCGAAACGATGTTCCAAGCAGCCTCTATCAGCAAACCAGTTGCAGCGATGGGAGTACTCAGAGCAGTACAGGATGGCCTGTTTAGTCTAGATGACGACATTAACGGTATCCTTCAGTCGTGGACCCTTGACGGTAAAGAATTCACCCAGGACCAACCTGTAACACCACGCACGCTCACCAGTCATACCTCAGGTCTTGGAGACGGTTTTGGATTCCCGGGATATGATCCGGAGCAACCGCTTCCAACCATCGTACAAATCTTAGAAGGCCACGAGCTTTCGAACGTCGGTAGAGTGTTCATGGAACGCGAGCCAATGACATTCTATGAGTATTCGGGTGGCGGCGTCACAGTCATGGAGCTCGCTCTCTCCGATGTCCGTGGACGTCCATTCGTGGATCTAATGCAGGACGGAGTGCTCACACCGATTGGCATGACGCGCAGCTCTTATGCTCAACCAATCTCTCCGCAACACAACAACAATGCTGCCCGAGCACATGACAACAACGGTGAGTCCCGCGGTCCAAAGTGGCATGTATATCCTGAGCACGCAGCCGCGGGCCTCTGGACGACTCCCACTGATCTAGCCCGTCTTATAATCGAAGTGCAGCGCTCTGCTCGCGGGGAGTCGAATCGTGTGCTTTCTCAGTCTATGATCCAAGAGATGTTGAGTCCGGTCGGTGTGGGGCCCTTCGCAGTCGGTTTTACTATGAGCAAGATCGGCGAGGGCTGGTACTTCAGTCATGGTGGAAGTAATTGGGGATTCAGGGCTCTAATGCTCGCACACAAAGTGAAAGGCTATGGCCTGGTCGTTATGACTAATGCCGACCAGGGATCGACTGTGATCAACGAGATAAGCCGTCGTATTCAATACACATATAACTGGGACTCAGTAGCCTCTGCCGTAGAGCGAGGATACAGGCGCTGAATAAGGTCAAGCGCCTTCGGTTCTAACGGAGAACCATTAAGTGATAAGCTTGCGAGCCGCATTCGGTAGTGCTTGGCTTCCGTTCTGGGTAGGTGTTGGTTTGCTCGTCAGTAATAGCGAACTGAGTAACTTCGGAATCGTCTTGGTCTGCTGGGGTCTTCTCCGATGGATGCTCAAAAGAAGAAGTAATAAGGAGGGGTGCCACTAAAGTTGTAGTGGCTCGCTACGCACCC
Source organism: Gemmatimonadales bacterium UBA1120 (assembly GCA_002313925.1). Lineage (GTDB taxonomy): Bacteria > Gemmatimonadota > Gemmatimonadetes > Longimicrobiales > Gaopeijiaceae > UBA1142. The sequence goes on along the minus strand of DCAZ01000100.1, from coordinate 14,761 downwards.
CACACCGCAGGAAGCCGGTCAAATAGCCAGAGCATTGCAAGCCCACCCAAGGCGTAGCCAACTGCGGGCTCGAACCGGGGAACACGAAAACGCAGGGTTTCTCCCACCATCCTATTCAGTAAGACAAGCAGGGCGACGAACGCGAGCTGGCCGGCTTCCACTCCCAAGTTGAAGCTGAGGAGGGCGAGCGGGACGTCCGCGCTACGCAACCCAATCTCCCCCAGGGCTCCCGCGAAACCGAGCCCGTGCAACAATCCGAAGACGAAAGCTACCAGCCAAGGTCGCCGGTGTACGAGATGCGTATGGCCGCTGTACCCAACGACAATCTCCCGGGCCAAAAGCACGATGGACAGCGCGATGGCAGCTTCCACAGGGGCTCGGTCTAGCGTGACTACCCCCATGACGGCAGCTGCCAGGGTGATACTATGCGCAATGGTGAAGGCCGTGATGGTCTTCACTAGAGGTCCCACTCCCCGAACCAATAGTAGGAGTCCAAGGACGAAGAGCAGGTGGTCGATTCCGAGCAGGATGTGCTCGGTCCCTAGTGCAAAGTAACGCTCTGCGAGGCGGAATCTGGATCCTGCACCCGCGAGAAGATCTCCCAATTGAACCGGTACCGTATTGCCTTTTCCTCGGAAGTACGCGGAAGCATCGGTACCGTCGCTCCAATGGGCGATCGCCACAACGCCTGCCAAATCCCAGGGGAGGGTGATGACATCGTCGAACATAAGCTCGTCGTCACACTGGAACCGGAATAACGCCACTGTTCCGCGCACTCCCTCCTCCGGCAGATGCCGACATCCGGACGGCAGCACACCTGGAGAATCCCCAATAGGAGGCAGGCCGATATCGACGATGGACAGCGTGTACCGACCCTCTCCGACTTGGTCGATGAAGACACGTGCGACGGAGGTGATCCCCACGTCATGAGCTGCTGCAAAGCGAGCTGTCAGCACAAGCAGCATCGCGACCAGAACCATGATGCCGAGTGGCGCGAAGCGCACAAGGTGTCTCACCTCGAGGGTCCCTCGCCGACGAACTTCACTGAGTAGAGTTCGCGAAGCTCGGCGATTCGCTCCTGAAGGAGTGCTTCTTCTTTTTCGCCGATCCAGTCGAATCGGACTTGTCCCAGAATCGCATCAAAAGTAGGGGGAATCACTTCATCGAAGCGATCGGTAACCCGAAACCAATGTTCGCCCAGAGCCGTCCGCTGGGGTCCGACCCATACTCCCGGCTCAGCTTCGAATACCTTTGCCGCAGTCTCCGGCCCAAAGACAAGTGAGAGGTCGTCTATGGTCACCTCTGTCAGAACGGCATGCCTAAGGCGCTCATTTTCTGCGAAACGCTCGACATCCAGTCCGGCGCCGAGCTCGGGAGGCAGCGTCCCCGATCCACCAGCCATCACCACAACCTCATCCACAGTCACGGAAGGCGCACGCACGTAACGCAGTTGGTTCTCTTTGTAGTAGGCCCGAAGCTCAGTCTCGGTGGGTTGAATAACCCCGCCGCTCAGGATGTGGAGCATCTTCTGGGATAGGATGGACCGGATCCGTTGGTCGTCATCGAATCCGAGAATGCGAGCCTCTCGTGCCAGAATCTGCTCGTCAATATAGCTGCGTTCAGCTAGCCTGCGTTCTTCCTCACTTAGAGGAGTATCCCTCTCGATCTGCTGGATGCGCCACGCGACCTCCTGACGGTCAATCTCGATGACCTCGCGGCCGCCAGAACTGACGAATTCGGTGACGAGGAAGAAGATCACCGCGATGAGCGTGAAATGGACGACGGGCTCCCGCAATGCTCGCTGAAAAAAAGAGGGTTGCGACGTCGTATTACTCATCTCTCAATAGAGGGGGCCTTCAACGCGGCCCGCTACCGTCGGCCGTCTCGTCGCGTGAGCGGGTTCAGGTAGTCCCGGCCACTGAGCCCTTTCTTCTTCAACGCGACCCCCGTCAGGCACTCGTCGACGACTTTCTTGGAGTTAAGTACGCTCGTGTAACCTGCATCGAGAAGAGGAGCCAGTTCGACCAGGTCAAACCCCACCACGTTGTTCTCAGCGCAGAGACCTCGGATGAGAGGAAACACCTCTCGGGGTGTCAGCCCACCCGCTACCGGTGTTCCAGTTCCCGCAGTATACGCCGGGTCCATGACGTCGATGTCAAAAGAGATGTGCAGATACTCTGGCCCGTCATTCGCTTCATCGAGAACCAGATCCATAACCGCTCCCCAACCGTCACGATCGATCTCCGCCATCGTGTGGTAGCGCAGATTGTTTTCCCGCATCCACTCGAACCCGTCTGGCCCGGGCCACCCACCACGAAGGCCCACCTGAATGTAATTTTTGCCAAGCACGTGTCCTTCCTCGATCAGCCGACGTATGGGGCGGCCATGGGTGATCAGGTGACCTGTGCGAGATTCTCCAGCGTCGTAGTGAGCATCGAAGTGGATGACACCAACGTTCTCCTTACCATAGACATCGGCGAGCCCGGCGACATTGGCGTATTCGATGGAGTGATCACCACCGATGATGATGGGGATCGCGCCCGTCTCCGCGATCTCCCGGACCATCCGTCGGATCGATGGCATGCTACGCTCCAGACTCAGCTTGTCGATGGGCACGTCGCCATAGTCGACGCCCTTCAGCTCCGTCCTCCACTTCACCAGCGTTTCCATGCTGCCGCCGCCACGGCGGAGCGCACGCATTGCGGTGGGTCCTTCGCCAGCGCCTCGATATCCGCTCCCCATGTCGACCGGGGCTGCGATGAATGCCACCTCCACTTCGCCAGCAACCAGGTCCTCAGTCGTCATCGCGATAGGCAACCCGAAGAAGGTCAGTGGTCCAAAGGTCTTAATCGGTCCCGGCTCTCGGGGTGGATCCTCCGAGATATCTCTCTCTTTCCACACCTCGAGGTCCTCGGCGTTCGGATCCAACCGAATGATCGTGTCTGCGGAAGTCGGCTCCTCCTGCTCCTCAGGTTGCTCGTCCGATGCCATCTCCTCGGTGGCTTCCGGCAAAGCCTCTTCCGTGGACTGTGGCGGTGTCGTGCATGAGACGACCGATAGGGCGACGAAAAGCAGAGCTACCGACGACAGCTGACGTGTCATAGGGGTAAATATCCTATTCTTTGAATGCCTTCTTTCTGGTCGGATACATCGTGACCAATCATAGTTCACCGGTAGGTTCGGTGAAACCGGTTGAGACCAGAAGATCCCCTGAGTAAAACACTGTTGATAGGTGGCACCTACAGGGCGACCCAAAAAGGAGATTAGGCCGGTGGCATTGCTACCAATAACTCTTATCCAAGCTAATCGGATACCGATGGAGTATTCCGAACAGGGATTCTCACTCAGGGAAGTGGTTTTCTTGTTCTTACTTGTGCTCGTATCCGTGTTGTTGGTAGTTCGTATAATCAAATTGTTTGGAAGTAGGGATTAAGCTTCCAAATCGCCCGTAGGAGTTCCCTCCCGCGCGGCATTCCCAAACAGCCGTGCAGATCCGAGAAACAGCGCGATAAAGAACCCGTTCAAAATCAAGATCTCGGGCACAGAGCTAACGCTGCTCTGATGCTTCCCAGCGAGCAACGCGATCACGGTAACCAACGCTTGAGCAAACGCTGTCGCGAACAAGGCTCGTGCCATCCCATGTGGCTGGAAACGTGCGATGACGGCGCCGATGATTCCAACGGCGAGCACCCCGAAATACATCAAGTCGAAGGGGTCACCCTCAACTCCGATCACGCCAACGGCACCGATCAGCCAGACGAGAATGAATGCTGTCGCGAGCGCAAGAACCGTGGCGAATCTGTAATTGTCCGTCTTCATCGGGTTGCAGAACGAAATCGGTTGCTCTCTACTGAACCCATGGCTAACGTGAGCCTCTCACCGCCTCATTACCAGCCTACGGCATATGCGGCCCGCCGAGGGTCTGCACCAGCCGCGAAAGTCCCAAAATTAGTATTTTTTAGTATGGCTTGGATGCTACCCAGTGAATAGGACGGGGCCAGTTGTACATTATGCCCTAATCCCTGCAGTCCTTCGAGGTGCTCTACTGAGATTCGATCTTCGATCCGCATAGTGATTTCAGAACCAGCTCTGTAAAAGTTGGGCGCCGCAAACAAACTAAAGCGTGGCGCCTCTACAGCTTCCTGCACCGACATATCTAGATCCAGAATATTCACAAGAACTTGGAATTGTGTCTGCCCAATCGTCTCACCACCTGGAGTTCCTAGGGCCAGTATAAACTCGCCATCCTTAAGTACGATGACAGGTGAATTATTTAGGATAGGGACCTGTCCGCCCCGAGCATAATTCACGTGGTCAGAATATGGAGACGTCGAGCCTATACGAGTTCCATTATTGAAGGTGATCCCAGTATTTCCGACAACAACACCAGTCCCGAAAGCTCCTCCATGAGTTGGCGTACAGGCGACTACATTTCCTTCCCGATCCATGATCGAAAAACTAGTAGTGCTTCCCTCGTGACTACGCTCTCTGTCTGATCCCAAAATCGGCCCTCTTCTAGAATTTCGAAATCCACTCGAGGACCTGTCATAACCTCTTGGCTCGCCGGCAGCGGGGTACACCATGCTATTAGCCTCTGAAATCAAATCGCTGCGAAGAGAAAGGTAGCTCTCTTCCAGCATGCCTTCCGTTGGAACAGAGAATTTTTTCGGATCGGCCACATACTGGTAAATGTCTGACTTTGCAACCTGGATAGCTTCAGCCAGAAGATGAGTCAGAAGCGGGTTTCCTGACCCAAGAGCCCTCAAATCAAACCTTTCAACCAGCTTCAATTGCATCAAAACTTCCAGTCCTCCTCTTGAGGTCGAAGGAGAGGAATAGATGTCATAGCCCCTATAATTTATGTGTATCGGATCATCCCATATGGGGCTGAAATTCGAAAAATCCTCCTCAGCGAATAGCCCTCCTTCCTCCGTATAAAATCGTACGAACTCCTCTGCGATATCTCCGTTGTAGAATCTGGAAAAAGCAGCATCTAAAGCTTCGTTACGACTTCTTTCTTGCTGCAATACACGCTCTTCTTCTTCGATAAGTTTACGGAACGTAGAGGCTAAATCCGGCATCTTGAAAAGCTCGCCAACTTCTGGAACTCTATCTTCTGGAAGGAATGTCCGAGCACTCGTCGGATACTGCCGGAATAGATCCTCTTGAGATGCAATAGCTTGGACTACTGACGCCTCTATAGGATGACCGTCTGTAGCGTACTCCAAAGCTGGGGCCAGGACCTCTGAAAGACTCATGGTCCCAAACTCCTTCAACATGGAAACCCAACCACCCAGTAGGCCCGGGACCACCCCTGCATAAATTCCCTTGTTGAGCTCTTCGGCTAACCTATCACCAGCAACGAGAGCTCCCGGAGCTGCTCCCGCAGCCGTTAGGGAGCGGACTGCTCCGGAACTCTTATCGAAATATGTGAGAAACCCATTTCCCCCCGCTCCCGACATTTGTGGACGAACCACGTTCAGGGTAGCTAGCACTGCTACGGCAGCATCGATTGCATTTCCACCCGACATGAGAATCCGCAATCCTGCCATCGAAGCCAGAGGATGACCTGCAGTAACTAGCCCGTTTACCCCAGGCACTTCGGGACGGTGACTCTTCTTACTCGCACTCATCTGCAACGGATACGCATTTTCTTGTGCCCTTATTAACCCCAAATCTGAGAAAATAGGATTCGTAAGAACGATCGAGACTATGAGAAGCGCTCTATGGATATACAAACTAATCTCCCATCCTAATTTGAATTTCTTACCACTCTCAGACTCGATCTAATACCTGCTCTAGAGTCCGTTGCGATGTTTAGCTCTTGGTCTAACTAACTACTCAGCCGGAAACAGAGGAGCGTCCCAATTGAAACAAACAGCGGACATGAGCCACTCACCACTCTGCCTCGACATCGCGGCCAGACCCTTACCAACTCCTGATACTTCCTGTCCATCAGCTTCGAAGCTGACTTCGAAAGTGCATCGCCCGACCGCTAACTCCGTGTCTCCCGAGATATCCACAACTTCTTGGCTGAACGTCTTGAGATCCGGGAACCCATCGAGCCATGCCTGGGCCTCTGCTTTACCGTGAAGAACCGGATTATCCTGAGGCATGTATACAAAATCTTCTGTGCAGAGGGCCATAGACGCTCCCCAATCTCGAGCGAGTCCTGCAGCAACCCACTTCTGCTCGACCACCTCTCGAATTTCATCTCTATCTTGATCCGTCAATTCGGCCATCATTTCTCCTCTGAAATAGATGTGATACGGGGTTGAGGTGTGCCCTACCGTCTAGTACTTCTGTCCCTACCCAAGAAAGGAAGAAAATTTCTAGAACCACCAAGAAGACAGGCTACTGCCCAACAAGACGTATTGGGAATCATAGAAGCTATGAAATGTATTAGGAATTCATCTCTACTTTGGTCTAAGAGTGCTGCAACCAACATGAAGCATGTTGCCAGAAAACCAATCCAATGCATTAGAGTTGAAGATCGTGAAACCATCTACCTCCCCCTTGGGTGGCGACGACAATCTAAGCACCTATGTTGCGAGAAGCTCTTGTCAAGAAGTCACTAGGTTTAGGTTATGGATGTCTCAAAGAACAGTAGACGAAGGGTAAGGAAATATTCAGGGAATCAGAATGACACAGTTTCCTTTGTCCAAGAGATTCTATGAACACTGACTACGTGACTCGTCGCCAGGTTCTGAAACGGTTCGGCGCACTCGGCGGTTCATCGCTTGTGATCGGCGCTATGGACGCCTGGGATCTAATGGGTCCTGAGTCACCTTCCCGGCCCATATTGAGCGGTATGCAGCCAGCTACCCGGGTTATCGTACTGGGGGGTGGACTCTCAGGACTCACGGTCGGTTACGAACTGGGGAAACTCGGCTATAACTACCAGGTTCTTGAAGCACGCGACTGGGTTGGAGGTCTCTGCTGGACCGTCCGGCGTGGCTCACAGCACACGGAAATCGGAGGCGAGACTCAAGTCTGTGATTTCGATGAAGGTCAATATTTCAATGCAGGAGCATGGCGGATCCCGAACCGTGACCAGGCGGTTCTAGGGTATTGCAAAGAGCTGGGGGTGCCCCTCGAGCTCTTCGTGAACTGGAGCGATGATAACTACTCCTATGAGGAGAACGCCGAAATTGGCCCCTTATCTGGCCAGCGCGTTCGCCTCAGGGAAGTCAAGGCGGACCTCTGGGGTTCGACGACGGAACTATTGGCCAAAGCAGCAGATCAAGGCCAAATCGACGTGGCTCTCACAGAAGAAGACCAAGAACTCCTGATTCAATTCCTAGTGAGAGCAGGATATCTCGATAACGAAGACTACGCGTATAGGCCCCCGACTTCTCGCGGATCAGAAGAACGATACGATCTAAGCGCTCTTCTGAAATCTGGATTCGGTTCCAGGGTACGGTCGCTCTATGTAGGTACTGGGGGGCCAGATCCGGTGTTTCAGCCGATCGGAGGAATGATGCAGATTCCCCTAGCCTTCCAAAGAGTGATCGGTGAACGCATCAAGCTCAGAGCTGAAGTGCAGTCAGTGCACCAGACTGAGGACGCCGTGGAAGTTACATACCGCGATACCGGTACTGGGGAGGAGTACAGGGAGACTGCAGACTACTGCGTATGCTGCCTGCCCATGTCCATACTCAAAGAGATCGATGTCAATCTTTCTTCTGACATGGCAGCCGCCGTCGATCAAACCCGCCACAGCTCATCCGCGAAGATGGGATTGCAGATGAAGAGACGCTTTTGGGAAGAGGATGATGGAATTTTTGGGGGCCACCTGTGGAGTAGAAGCCTACAACTCGGTGAATTTTCGTATCCATCGAACGACTATTTTTCAGAAAAAGGCGTGCTGCTGGGTTACTATGGTGGAGGCAATCAAGCTGGTCTGTCGGAGAAGTCATTACAGGGCCGGCTGGATCATGTGCTAACGCAGGCCAGCAAGGTCCACCCACAGATGCGAGATGAATTTGAAGCTGCGTACTCTGTGTGGTGGGAGAAAGTCCCCTACAGCCTTGGAGCATACGGTAGCACTCCTCGCCTCACACTCCGTGAACAACTCAGCAAGCCCGACGGCCGCATATACTTGGGCTCAGCGGGTACCGGAACGCGACCAGCTTGGCTTGAAGGTGCAATCCAAGCTGCCTGGAGAACTGTCGAAACCCTGCACGAGAGAGTCATGAGAGGTTAGTAGGTGCTCTAGTTCATGAGAGAGGAAGTAGGCCGAACGGACTCTCCCCCGACTGAGATCCTGCTAGCCGCTCCGGCTTCCGCTGGTGCCGAGCGAAGATGTCGCTCGCGCTTTCCATGACCGGAACGCCTCCGGTAGGCCGACCTCCGGGCGTGTCGTCGGAACCCAACCCAACTCCTCTCGGGCGCGTCTCGAGGTGAACGGATTGTTGCGCGTTAACATGTCGAGCGTGCCCTCCGTGTGAGGGGCTAGGTCACCGCGGCCGATTGCGACAAGGAATGGCTTGAGTACGCCAAAACCGATCTTCGCCACAGCTGTAGGGACATGGACCCGGCGCACGCGGCAGCCGAGTCCCTCGGCTCCGTAGCGTACGAGGTCCGACACAGTAATCGGGAAGTCGTCCGTGAGGTGATAGATCTTCCCACCGGCACTTTCGGTCGTGCCAACCAGCAACGCCCCTTCGGCGATCGACCGGGCGTGCGTCAGACTCATGGTTGAAGCTCCGCCACCCAAAAGCGGGAAGAACCCGCGTTGTAGAATAGGGGCGATTCTCGGCACGAACTGACGGTCCCGCACTCCGTACATGACAGGCGGTCGAACGATGGCCGTCCACACCGTGCCACGCTTGTGGGCTTCGAGGACGAGGCGCTCTGCCGCCTGCTTCGAGCGGCCGTACACTTCGTGCTGGGGCAGCTTTGGAAGTGGGACTGATTCATCGGTTAGGACTTCTCGATAGCGGGCTCGACCGAAGACACCGGTGGTACTGAAAAACACGAAACGGGCACCCGTTGCCGCCGATGCGTGGAGGACATTTTCAGTTCCCCCCACGTTCCCAAGCCTGAAGGCTTCCCAATCGGTGCCGACACCCACGGAAGCCGCGGCGTGAAAGACGAGTGAACAGCCTGATGCCGCCGCCGTGATGGATGATCGATCGGCGATGTCTCCTGCAAACAGCGTCGCACCAGTCTCCTCAAGCCATCGGGCTTGTTCCGGACGCCGGACCAATGCCCGGACACCCCAGCCGTCCTCGAGAAGTCGCTCCACCAGGTAGGAGCCGAGTAGGCCGGTCGCCCCGGTGACCAGGGCTACTTCACTCACGACTTCGAACCACTTCCCCGGAGTCGACGGGGAGGGCGTACGCGACCACGTAGTCGCCTAGCCTCGTTTGAAGATCGCTGTGACCTCCGGCATTGATCACGACATACTGCCGGCCCCCGTTGCGGGCGCGATAGGTCAGTGGCGTGGCCTGTCCACCAGCAGGCAGTTTGTCGGACCAAAGTAGCTCACCGGTCGCCAAGTCGAACGCGCGAATGCGGCTGTCCAGCGTCCCCGCTATAAATACCAGCCCCCCAGCGATCAGAGGTCCCCCAAGGCTAGCCGAGCCCCAAGAAGTGGGCGTGGGGAGACCTTTCACAAGGTCGCTCAGGCCCCCCAAAGGTATCTCCCATCGGAGCTGACCTGACCGGACATCGATCGCATGCAGGAGACCCCAGGGTGGCTTGATGCAGGGTAAGCCGATCGGCGACCAGAGTAGTTCCCGTTTAATCGCGTACGGTGTCGGCGTTTGCATGTCGAGCAAGCCACCTCTACTCAAGGTGACCTCCGAAGTTTGCTCGGAGGGAACCAGGGTCAGGACGGCGGCGGCTCTGTTGGTATTGGTCACCAGGAGGCCCGAGGATGGATCGTAGGCCATCCCCCCCCACTCCATACCGCCGAAGAAGCTCGGGAACGCGATCGATCCCTGGAGACTGGGTGGTGTGAAGATGCCCTCGGACCTAAGTGCCTCTATTCGACGGCGACAGGAGCGCCGATCCAGAGGCGTGAGCCCCCAGGCGTCTTCGGGGGTCAGGGCCTGCGCGTGCAGGGGGGCTGGCAGCACCGGCACGGGCTGGGTCGGCCACGCCTCCTCGCCAGGCACGTCGCTAGCAGGAGCGGGACGCTCTTCGACCGGGAACAGCAACTCGCCCGTGAGTCGGTGGAAAAAGAACAAATACCCCATCTTCGTGCTTTGAACGACGGCCGGGATCTCGACACCATCCCGACGGAGTGTAAAGAGAAGTGGTGGAGAGGGCATGTCATAGTCCCAAAGGTCGTGGTGCACCATCTGATAGTGCCAGACGACCTCTCCCGTAGTGCCTCGCAGGGCCACCAGCGAGTTGGCGTAGCGGTTGTCGCCCGGTCTCCAAACGCCATAGTGGTCGGGGCTGGGGCTGCCGGTAGGGACGAAAACAAGGTTGTTTTGTTCGTCTGCGGTGAGCGTGGCCCAAGCGTTACCTGCTCCCGGCGGTAATTGAGTTCCATTCCCGGGAGTGTCTCCCATCTCCAGCAGAGGCTCCCAGGACCAAAGGAGGACACCGGTTCGTACGTCGAACCCGCGCACGACGCCGCTCGTTGCGTCGGCGACCCTATTGTCTAAGATGCTCGACCCAACTACGACCACGTCCCTGAGAATCGCGGGCGGTGCAGTCTGCTTGTATTGGCCTCGACGTCCCTCAATCCGCGCGACATCTGCACCAAGGTCCAACCAGCCCTGGTCTCCGAACGCCTCACAGGGCCTCCCAGACAAGGCATCGAGGGAAAATAGCTGAGCATCGAACGTCGCAAGGAAGACACGCTGCGCGCATTCCTCGCCCGGGCTCGCGAGCGAATCGGTCCATACCGAATGCCCACGCGTCGTCACTTTGCCCTGAATGGAGTCTGACCGGTCCATGTGCGGGTCAAAGCTCCAAAGTTCCTCGCCGGTCTCGGGGTCGAGCGCGAGTGCCCGACTGAACGGAGTGACAACGTGCAGAACCCCGTCGACCATGACTGGCGTAGACTGGAACGCCGTAGATGCCTCGCCGTCCCCACCTTGGCTGACGTCTCCAGTCCGATGGATCCAGGCGACCTCGAGGTGCCTGACATTGTCAGGCGTAATATCGCGGAGTTCTGAGCGGTGGTTTCCTGTGAATCCGTCGGCCGTGGGCCATTCCTGGACAGGTTGGTTTGGTGGATCTGAGCGCCATCCGGCGTATTCGGGATCCGACGGGAGCCATACCAGCCACGCCACGAGGCCTGCTGCCAAGAGCACAAACACAACCGATGGACGCAACTTTTTCTTCACGGGGTTCTTGGCTGATCTCCTGGGGTGGGCGGTGCAGCAGGGATAGCGGAGCGCAGTATTCTGAGCCTCACCCTGCAAAACCGCAACGTAAACGGTAGCACCATACCGGACCCGAAAAACAGTGTCGGTATGAGCGCTAGATGGGGCTGTTACTGAGGGAGGTGCTACTAGGTCTAGGGTTTCCCATACCGTCGTCGTCGAGGGCGATTCTTACTCTCAGCGCTTCCGTTGCGAGATTTTGCGGTCGATCTCTTGGCGTTGCGAGATTTTGCGGTCGATCTCTTGGCGTTCTCAGGTGGCGGCGCACCAGAGCCGACATCGTAGGCGAAACCCTCCAGACGAATTCTTGGAATGGTTAATCCCAAGGCCCGCTCGATACCTCCCAGGTCGCGCTCGCTCTCTGGCATGACTAGGGTCAGTGCTTCACCCGTGGCCTCGGCCCGAGCCGTACGCCCGACTCGATGGATATAGTCCTCCGGAGCTGCAGGTACATCGAAGTTTACCACGTGTCCAAGAGCCTCGATGTCGATGCCGCGTGCAGCGATGTCGGTGGCCACGAGAACTCGGAATTTCCCAGACTTGAAGCCGGCCAAGGCTTTGGTTCGCTGTGGCTGGGAGCGGTTGCCGTGGATCCGCTCAGAGTAAATGCCGTTGTGGTTCAACATCCTGGTCAAGCGGTTCGCTCTGTGCTTGGTGCGGGTGAAGACCAGTGCGTCGTTGATGTGTCCACGCCTTAAAAGCTCCACGAGTAGAGCGCCTCTCTGTTTGGCGAGCACCGGGTACGCAGCGTGGGATATACCTTCAGCCGGAGCGGCTTTCCGCTGTAGTGTGATCCTTACAGGTTTCTTGAGGATTTCTTTGGTCAATCTCTCGATGGGAGCCGGCATGGTGGCACTGAAAAAGAAAATCTGCTTCGGCTTGGGCACGTGCTTGAGAACGCGCCGGATGTCCGGCAAGAAGCCCATATCCAGCATCCGATCGGCCTCGTCTAGTACCAGATATTCCAATCCAGACAGAGCCGCATAGTGGTACTGAAAGTGATCAAGAAGTCGCCCTGGAGTGGCGATGATGACGTCCGTACCTCTCTGAAATGCGGTCTTCTGAGGGCCCATAGCTACACCACCGTGCACCACAACTGACTTGAGTCCAGTGAACTGGGCTAACGCATTGAGATCGTCGCGGATCTGGCAGGCGAGCTCTCGAGTAGGGGCCAGGACTAAAGCGCGGGTTGTTCCACGTGGTTGGTCCACCAACTGGTGAAGTATGGGCAAAAGGAAAGCTGCGGTCTTGCCGCTGCCCGTGACGGCACAAGCAAGGAGGTCCCGGCCTTCGAGGGCAGGAGGAATCGCTTTCGATTGAATTGGGGATGGATGCTGAAAGCCCAGTTTGTCGACGCCTCTAATAAGGGCCGGGTGCAACTTGAGTGTAGAAAAAGACAAAGGTTTTCCGATGTAAAGGCGCTCAGCAGGCTAGCTGGATTATCCAGGTCGATAGGCTGGCGCAGATTTTCAAGCGAGGAATGATCTATTGATTATCACTCAGATGTTCGAGGTTCTCCGTGGGATCGGTTCAGCACACCGGATGCATGAAACAGCGTTGTTAGCTGAGTTTCGGGAGCTTGAGGGCTAGTTGTGATCTCATCCTACTTAGAAGGCCCACCGACCCTTATCATCGTGTATTAAAGTATACAAGATTGCTGGAACTAAATATAATCAGTCTGAACAGGCCTTACTTAAGGACTTTGGTGATGATTGAGTCAACACTCGCAACCCGTCTCGGTATGGCGAGACAGCGAGCAGGCATAACACAGGCAGTGCTTGCTGACCTGCTAGGTCTGGGAGCCGGATCGAGGATCAGCGACTGGGAGTCTGGACGTACGGCACCCACGGCAGCGACGCTGGTGCAATTACCACGCGTACTTGGTGTAAATGGTCACTGGCTCTTAACGGGTGTTGGCCCGATGGCAATCGGGGGGGGGAACGAGGAAGCACAGATTGAAGCTGCAGGAAAGATTCTCAGTGGTGAAGTTCCCGACGAGGTGGTGAACATGATCGCTGGGCGCACTGACCCTGGCCCGGTTGCCCATGGTGCAGCGCACACGGCTGAGGTGGCAAGAGCCCTCGATGCTTCACCCGAGATAGCACCTGAAAACCCTGCACCATCTCCGGATCTCGGATCTACGAGTTTGTTGAAGGACTCGACCGTACACGACTAAAGAAACAAAAATTGTTACGGTATACCGTATATTTATAGTATAAATCTCGTTATTATAGGTAGTATATACGGTAAATTCAGTTTGTAGAGTCCGATGGAAGTCGCTATGCCTACCACACTGTCGAACGCAGATGAGGTAACCTCTCAACCTTATCCACTCATCGCCTTCAAGGTTACCGGGATTGCCGTATCGAGCATGCTGTGGGCGATCCTCCTCGTC
>DCAZ01000100.1:0-702 GCA_002313925.1 Gemmatimonadales bacterium UBA1120 | reverse complement strand
CTCCTCGTCGGCTATCTCTTCGCGGACCTGATCCTCGGCACCGTGCACTGGTTTTGTGATGCCTTCTTCAAAGAGAATACTCCCATCATCGGCACGATCGTCATCCAGCCTTTCCGTGACCACCATGTGCACCCCCAGCGCATCACCCGCTATCGATTCATCGAGCAGGACACGACAAACTTCTTTCTCATGCTGCCGCCGCTCGCGGTGGCATTCTGGATGGGGGAGCCTCGACCGGGGAGCATCGGCGCGCTCTTCTCGTGCTGCTTACTGCTGGGCCTGGCGACGGGATCGTTCGGCACCAATCTCTTCCACAAATGGGCGCACGCACCGAACCCCCCAGTCCTGGTAAGCTGGTTCCAACGGATCGGCCTCATCCTCGGACCCGAACATCACCAGCGCCATCACAGCGACCACAGCCGCGGGTTCTGCGTGACTTCTGGATGGATGAATCCGGTACTAGATGCACTCGGTTTCTTCCCACGACTAGAGCGCGTCGTGCGCTTTTTTCAACCGTGATCGAGCAGCCTCAGCCTGAGAGGCTACGGATCGGCGAGGGAAAGATAAGCGGTTATCTGTCGATCTTCCTAGCAGTCATCTCGTTGGGAGCGGTGATCTGCTTCCATTTTCCTGAGTATTTCACGACGCCCGAGTTTCGGGTTGTCTACCCGGTGGAGATCCTGCGCTGGGTACTTCTCGCCT
>DCAZ01000058.1 GCA_002313925.1 Gemmatimonadales bacterium UBA1120 | reverse complement strand
AGCAACCGGAAGATCGATGAGTTCGAACCAAGCGAGAACCCGAGGTTAACCTGAGCAAGATGTGGGGCAAAGGTTCTGGTAAGTTGGCCATCCACCTCTTTGTCCTCGAACAGATCGTGGTTCACCGAAATCGTTAGACCTCTTAAGAAATCAGAGGAAATCTGATTAGATAGACGGGTCGTTTCGAAGCCAGCTAGAAACGCTCCAATCGAGTCAGCTTCTACGAAGTCATAACGCAAGACACTGGTGCGAAGGGCCAAAAGGCTAACAGTCTGTCCCTGTTGAAGGCGGGTCGGCCCATCAGAAGGCGAAGATTGGGTATTAACAGCTAAGTCGAGCGAATCGAGTTGGGCTGCTGAATTGGCCACAGCGGAATCACCCTCTGGTGGCCTGCGCTTTGCTTCCCAGGTCTGATTAAGCGTCAATGAAACAGCATTCTTCGGCTGGAGTGCCCTGGACCTAAAGAGCTGCTGCTGCAGTTGAGTAGGTGACGTAGCAGGACTCCACTCGTACTGGATTGAAGGTGATAGTTTGTGACGGATTGCTTCAAAGCCGCCAAAGCCACCGTAGAATCCATAGATATCGGTCTTCAGGGCGCCTCCGAATGATACCCTCGCTGGAGCTGACACTAACGAGGATGCAACAGCGGAAGTATCGGATCGGAACATATTTCCTGACATCGAAAGTCTAGGTGTGATCGTAGTCGATCCGATAAGTTGCTGCTGGTATGAGACGGACGATTGCCAAGTCAAGTCGGAGTCCATGATGTCCTGGACTGGGGAGCCTGTGATCAGTGCCGGGGTCTCTGATTCACGCATCACAAGTAACGCCTCAGGTACGCCGAGTGTTCCGGATTGGCGCAACTGCACTGACTGAGCCAGAGAGAGATTACCCAGGCTGAGCGTACTACGAACAGATCCTGTAGTCGTTTCGGTATCCGCCCGTGAAAAACTGAAGACATCCGGTTGGACTCGATCCAGAGTCCGACGAGTAAAACTCGCACTACCTGACCAAGTCATGTTGTTATAGAAGCGCGCGTCGCTAGAAGCATTCCTAAACAAGGTGATAGTGGAAAGTGACAAATTCGCAGAGGGCAATGTCCACTCAGTGCGATCATCAGATAGATACTGCTTACGATTCGCACCTACGGATGCGGTCCCCCAGTTGAACCGGCGGTTGATGCCCCCTTCTGAGTCAATCGATTGTGTTACTTCAGCCGGATTGAAAGAGTTCTCTCGGATGAAGTCATTACTGGAAGCATACCTTCCCGACATACGTAATTGCGTGCGTTCATCAAGGTCCCAATTGTGCCGGGTGTCCAATGCAAGCTCGCTCGATCCATCAACACGCCAATAGCGGCGAAAAGTCAAATCCCCATCGAGAAACTGACGGTTGAAGCTATATCTCAGTGAGCCGGTCATGCTAAGAAAATTCTGACTAAACCAGTCGAGAGCCACCAGCGCGTCCGAGTAGTCACTCATAGCCCAATAGAAACCAAGGTTACTGACTCTTCGGCGGTACCGACCAGATGTGCGAACGATATCGTTTACGCTAAATCGAGGGGTCAAAATACCCGATGAGCGACCCTGCGCTAAACTCTGTGCAACAAAAGGCAACCAGGCCACTGGGACATCCGCGAAGTACAGGCGAACGGGACGTGCAACCAGCACATTTCCCCCGACGATCTTGATCTCATCAGTCTCAAAATGGTAGTGCGGCTCCTCCAAATCGCACGATGTGAAGCGAGCATGTGACATAAAGGAGGAATCCGCTGCCGCGAATGGCATGTCTCCGGTGACTAACCAATTCGCTCCACCTTCACTGTATGATGTTTCCGCGCCGAATGCGGAACCACGTTCCTCGCTTATGTCGAAAATGAGGGACGCAGACTCGATCGGGTCACCTGTGTCCGGGGTAAAGGTAGATTGCCCTACAGTCTGGAGTCGTCCTGTCTCTTCGTTATAGAGGATTGATGTATCTGCTTCGACGCCCATCCCTTCGCTGCTCACCCGTGCCCTCCCACCATCCGGAGCAATGAGTGTTAGGACACGTTTGGCTGCCTCAAAAGTGGCGGCACCACCATCGTACTCCGTCAGGGTGAAACCAGGCAGGGCTATTAGCTCAGCCACAACCGAATCCGTGCTTACTCCCCCACCGAAACCCCGACCAGCTTCAATTTCGGCAACCCTCATAGAGTCTTGTACAAACAGGATACTGTCGAAGCCAGGTGCTCGAGCGAGTCGCTCAAGCCGTTGGATTACACGAAGGCGTGTTGAGTCTACCTGTTCCTGAGCACTTGCAGAACCGAAGGCACCCATGGCAGTGAACCCTATGATCCAGAGTGTCTGGTTCACCAACCGCATGGGTGTCACTGCGTTTCTACAGATCCAGTAGGTGGAGTGGTATCTGTTTCGAAGTCCTGCTCCCTTTGTGCTTTCCTCCGGTAAATGCCTACAGACAGGAAGATGCCGACCTCATATAGAAGGATTAGGGGGACCATCATCATGAATGTCAGTACAATTACATCCCCTGGAGTAATAAAGCTCGCCAGGACAGTTATCAGAACGATTGCATGTCTTCGTTTCTTGCGAAGGAAGTCAGGAGTGACGATCCCCATCCAGCTCAAAATCATAATTACAATTGGCAACTCGAAGACGAAGCCGAATGCCATGAGCATCTTCACAATGAATCCTAGTGTAGCATTGATCTCAAGATTTGCCTGAAGTGACTCGGTCTGGAACCTCTGGAAGAAGTCAAGAGTCACAGGTAAGGCTATCCAATACGCTAGGGAGACACCTGCTGCAAAGAGAACAAGACCTCCGTAAAGCGGCGGTATGATTACCCGTCGCTCCTGAGGCTTGAGAGCAGGAGAGAGGAACGCCCATATATGGTAAGCTAGGAATGGGAAGGCCATGAGCAGTCCCGCATAGATAGCTAGCCTGAGTGTAACGAAGAATGAGTCAGATGGTGACAGATAGATCAGCTTTAAGTTCGGATTGTCGTAGGCCTTCCGCACAGGGTCGACCAACAGCTCGAGCACATCGAGGTAGTAGACCAAGCCAAAACCAACTACAGCGCCGATCATGACCGAGAGAATGCACCAAAGGATCCTCCACCTCAGTTCCTCAAGGTGGTCGAGAAACGGCATCTCTCCTCTTGATTTGCGGATACGAGCCATCTAGTAAAAAACTACCTGAAGAGGTTTTTGTTCGGTCAACTGCTGACTAGAGCGGAAGTTCGACTTGGTTGCGTCGAAGCTCTTCACGCTCCTTGGCGGCAGTGATCTCGTCGACGAACTCTTGGAACTCTCCCGCGTCTTGGAAGTTCCGGTATACGGAAGCAAATCGCACGTATGCAACTCGGTCTATAGGGCTTAAACGCTCCATTACTAATGTTCCAAGTTGTACACTCAAGACCTCAACACC
>DCAZ01000021.1:43489-43767 GCA_002313925.1 Gemmatimonadales bacterium UBA1120 | reverse complement strand
ATAGCAGAGTTATCCGGGATTGCCGACCTGGATCGGGGTCGAGCTAGCAGCAGAGATTCCGTTTCCTAGCTCACCGTAGGATCCCAGCCCCCAGCAGTATGCCGTATTTGAAGTCGTGACACCGCACGAGTGGTAGCCTCCAGCAGAGATTGACCGCCAGACGTGAGCGCCAATGACAGTCTGCGGTGCCCGCCGCTGGGTCATGGTTCCGTCACCCAGACGCCCGGAGTCATTGAACCCCCAGCAATAGCCTGCACCCGAGGTACTCACACCGCACG
>DCAZ01000021.1:40141-43080 GCA_002313925.1 Gemmatimonadales bacterium UBA1120 | reverse complement strand
ATTCCCAGTCGGCCATTCGCGTTCGATCCCCAGCAGTAGGCTTGCTCTGAGTTCGTAATAGCGCACGTGTGGTTTTCTCCGCCGAAAATCGATCGCCACGTATGTCCACCACTGACTGCCGTCGGGGTTAAGGGATTGCTGTTCGCATCATCCCCAATTTGGCCATACAGGTTCTTGCCCCAGCAATAAGCCTCGGAGGATGCAGTCAGGGCACAGGTATGGCTGCCACCCGCAGAAATCGATTGCCAAGTTTGCGCTGAACCCACAGAGGTCGGCGTGAGTTGATTTGCGGTGGTGCCATTACCGATTTCACCATTTGTGTTTGCTCCCCAACAGAACACGTTGTCTGCATTCGTGAGAGCACATGTATGATGGCCACCAGCCGAAATCGATTGCCAACCGAGTTGGCTGCTAAGCAAGGTCGGTAGTGAATGGTCGGTTTCCGTACCATCACCGAGCCGACCAAAGAGATTGCGGCCCCAACAGAGTGCTTCATCGGAAGTGGTTACCCCACAGGTATGGCTTTCTCCTGCAGAGATCGATCGCCAGGTATGCCCACCACCGACTGCGGTCGGAACTGATCGGTCACTACCCGTGCCGTCACCGAGTTGGCCCCAACCATTGCTTCCCCAGCAGTAGGCTGTCCCGGTGACCATGAGGCCACAGGAGTGAATTTTACCTGCGGTGATCGATTCCCAGAGCGTAATCGTAATCCTGGCCTCAGCCTTCAGAGATTCTAGTGTTGCTGTGATCGTCACAGATCCAACCGCGTATGCTCTGATAAGGCCACCAGAAGAAATCCCAGCGACACTGGAATCGGAAGTCGTCCATACCACAGGACTATCACTTATCAAGTTTTGGTTTTTATCACGAACTGTTGCTCTGACGCGAGTCGTGTCACCAAGGCTGTAAAAGCTTACGACTGTATCCGAGAGCTCGAGGTTGGTGGGTGTCTGAATGACCGTGACCGTGGCTGTTCCGCTCGCTGAGCTGGCCGAAGCTGTGACTGTCGACGTCCCAGGCCCGACCGCGGTCACGAGGCCTGAAAATGAAACTGTCGCGATACCCTGATCTGACGCAGTCCATGTGACCGTGTCGTTGCTCATCACGTTTCCGCTTTGATCCACGACTGTAGCCGTCACACGGAGGTTATCACCCAATGCGTCGAATGTGATTTCCGTAGGCGACAGCCTGATCGTTGTCGCCACGGACGGGGCCGTGAGCAAGTCGCATGCTGTGAGTGACAGCAGGGCGACAAGCAAGGATCGCCGGATCACTAAAATGGGGGTGCAGTGCTGGGATTGCATACGGCTAACATCGGACCGACTTGCTGGACTGCAAACACTTTCGCTGAAGAGGCCCCCGGGGCCGTCTATCTACTAAATAGGATCAGCTCTCGAGATACTCGAGGTCCAAGGCGACATCGAGCGCTGGAGCAGAGTGAGTAATCCAGCCGACGGAAATCATGTCTACACCGGTCTTGGCAACCTCGCGGACGGTCGCAAACGTGATTCCGCCTGAAGCTTCAGTACGGCACCGTCCATCAGTTATGAGTACCGCCTCTCGCATCTCGTTCACGCTCATATTATCGAGCATGACGATATCTGCTCCTGCAGCGATCACAGCCTCAAGTTGTTCTGTTGATTCGACTTCGATTTCGATACTGGTTCCGGGTCCAACCACGTCGCGAGCTTGCTTGACTGCCGCTTCAGGTGATCCAGCTACAGCGATGTGATTGTCTTTGATCAATACGGCGTCATACAGCCCCATGCGGTGGTTTTGTCCTCCTCCGGCCTGAACTGCTGCTTTCTGTAGTGCCCTAAGCCCTGGGACTGTCTTCCTTGTATCGACTAGGCTGGCACTCGTATCTGCAATTTGATCGACAAGTTCGCGTGTAGCTGTCGCGACCCCACTGAGTTGCCCTAACAAGTTCAATGCCACTCGCTCTGCGGCGAGCAATGAGCGGGCTGAGCCAGTTACGATCGCGAGTAGCGAGCCTGCCTCAACGAGCGTCCCATCCTGAACAAGGGATTCCGTATGAACTTCAGGATCGACGATGGTAAATGTGCGAAGCATCACTTCAAGTCCGGCGATGGTTCCGGGTGCACGAGCGACGACATGTGCTTGAGCGGTCGTCTCTTCAGGGACAACCGCTCTTGAGGTGATATCTCCAGCGTCTCCTAAATCTTCCTCGAGAGCCAGGCGAAGAAAGCGATCCGCGTTCGTGCCGTCGGTCAGGCGCGGACCTCCAACATCCGCTCGACCGAAGCGCGTGCGCGTTCAGCTACGGTCGGATCTACGATGACCTCATACTGCATGTCGTGCAGGCTGTCTCTGATGCCTGTGAGCGTGATGCGTTTCATATGCGGACACAGGTTACAAGGCTGGGTAAATTCAATCTCTGGAAATTCAGCAGCGACGTTATCGCTCATCGAGCATTCGGTAACCATGACCACCTGTCTCGGTTGCTCGGTCTTCACCCACTGGATCATCCCTGATGTGGATCCAACGAAATCTGCTTCTTCAAGGACATCTGGGGGACACTCTGGATGTGCGATGATTTGAATGCCCGGGTGCATGTCACGGTAGACATGTAGTTCTTCCCCCGAGAATCGCTCGTGCACCATACACGAACCTTCCCAGAGTATGATGTCTATGTCGGTTTGGCTGGCGACCCATTGGCCGAGGAATCGGTCAGGTAGAAAGATCACGCGGTCAGCGCCCAAGGATTTAACGACCTGGACTGCGTTGCCTGAAGTACAGCAGATATCAGACTCAGCCTTTACCTCGGCAGAAGTGTTCACGTACGTGACGACCGGCACCCCCGGATACCTTTCACGTAGCAAACGGACATCAGCACCAGTAATCGCCTCAGCCAGTGAACAACCGGCTTCCATATCGGGGATGAGCACCGTCTTGCACTCATTCACGATCTTTGC
>DCAZ01000021.1:22748-39813 GCA_002313925.1 Gemmatimonadales bacterium UBA1120 | reverse complement strand
GTTTCGGCCATGAAATGTACGCCAGCCATCAAGATGACTTCTGCATCGGTCTTCTTGGCCAGACGGGCAAGGGCAAGAGAATCCCCTTTCATGTCTGAGACACCATGATAGATGTCTGGCGTCATATAGTTATGCGCCAACACGACAGCATTACGGGACCGTTTAAGCTCCTCGATTTCTTCGATCACGGGCGTGAGCGCTGCAATCTCAATCTCCGGGAGGACGCCGTCGAGGCGTTCACGGGGACTCATCCGTGTCGCCGTAGGACTCACAAAAGCTCCTCGGTTCTAATTAATGCTGAAAAAGACTGTGACCGAAACATATCAGACTGTAATACACTCTGGGCTAGCGATGGATTCAGCTAATGCTTGCTAATACGGTCCTGTTCCGCACTTTCGTTCTATCTAGGCTGTCTATCAGTGGACCGGAAATATAGCACACGGTTTGAGCCGGCGTCAGCACTAGGAAGACAGAAGAGTCCGATAAAGTATTTTGAGGGGAGAGCCTATTATGAGCAGCACACCATTTATGTATTCGCTGAAGTTGGGGGTTGGGATCGCACTTTTCGGGCTCCTGGGCTTTTTGGCCGCGTGTGCTGATCAGGTTAGTGAGCAAGAAGCCAGCGGGATCCAGGTCCCAGTATTTGAGGTTAACCCGCTATGGCCCAAGCCACTCCCAAATCATTGGGTCATCGGATCAACGATCGGTGTATCTGTAGATTCTCGAGACCATGTGTGGGTCATTCATCGGCAGGCTACAATCGATGAGAGAACCGAACTCAACGTGCTTCATGAACCAGCTTCGGCAGAGTGCTGCGCTCCGGCTCCTCCGGTTCTGGAGTTTGATCCGGAAGGCAATCTGGTCGGCTCATGGGGTGGACCTGGTGACGGATATGATTGGCCATCGTCGAACCACGGGATCACGGTCGATCACATGGACAACGTCTGGATCGGAGGTAATGGTCCTGATGATGGACACATCCTGAAATTCACGCGTGACGGAACGTTCCTACTGCAACTTGGTCGACCGGGCGTTGGCACGGGCAGCAATGATCCGGAAAACTTTGGTAGAGTGGCCGAAGTCTCGATTGGCCCAGACGGAGATGAAGTCTTCGTTGCGGACGGATACGGCAACAAGCGTGTTGCGGTGCTTGATATCCAGACTGGTGCACTGAAGCGCTATTGGGGTGCGTACGGTAACAGGCCGGATGATGCACCTGTTCCTCCGTACCGCCCTGAGGACCCTCCCGCACAACAGTTCCGGAGCCCGGTACACTGTGCTGAGATATCGGACGATGACCTTGTTTATGTTTGCGATCGAGCTAGCGATCGGATCCAGGTCTTCATGCGAGACGGAACATTTGTGAGGGAGGCTTTCGTAGCGACCGAAACGCTTGGATCTGGGTCAGCCTGGGATATCGCGCTTTCCCGAGATTCAGAGCAGCGGTTCCTTTATCTGGCGGATGGCTCGAACAAGAAGGTGCACATCCTGGACAGAGAGACGCTTGAGGTCCTGACGACGTTCGGGGATGGCGGTCGCCAACCTGGCCAATTCATTGGCGTACACAGCATCGCAACCGATTCCGAAGGCAACATCTATACGACAGAGACTTACGAGGGAAAGAGGTTACAGAAGTTTGTCTTCCGAGGCCTCGGTACGGGTAGGCCAGCAGATCAAGGTGTGGTCTGGCCGAACTAAGATGGTTGAATCTGTCAGAAAGGGCTTGACCCTAGGCACAGGAAGGCGTCTATAATGGATCTGCTCCGCAAATCTAGACTTGCACGGTAAGGCTAACCTAATGAAGAGAATGGCGTTGTTTCTGATAAGCTTCAGCTTACTGGGAGCCGCAGACGTGTATGCTCAGTCATCGAAGGATCTTGGTGACTTGATGCGACGTGGGAACGTCTACCTGGATCCGGAAACCCGAGAAGTGTACACCGGCCCCGTTTTTGCGAGATTCGACGAGGGAGTCATTAGTGAGACAGGGGTTCTTGAGGATGGAAAAAAGGACGGTCGCTACGAGTACTTCTATCTCAGCGGCCGCGTCAGGATGATGGAGACCTACAGTGCAGGGATTCTTGAGGGTCCGACGGAGACGTATTTCAAGAATGAACAACTAGCAGATAAGGGTAGCTACCGAGAAGGTGAATGGGATGGGCCCTATGAGGCGTATTGGGTGCGTGGATGGTTAGCGGAGCGAGGAAACTGGACCCTGGGTGAACGGTGCGATGATTGGATCAGCTTCGGCCAAACGATTATGTATCCAGCCTGTCCAAACTAGTAATCAACGGGAAGGCTTCTCTCACCGCCGGTCGAGGGAAGAGCTAAGGTTCATTGACAAGGGGGTAGCAGTATGACGCTGTCGCGACGAGATGCGATCAAGGTTTCTGGTTCAGCTGTGGCCGGTTTGTCCATGGGCGTAGTGAATCCAGAGAATATTTTGGGCCAAGCGGCACCCGAGCAGGAGTGGCCAGATCAACTTGTCGAAGGAGACCTTAGGGTTCGAGCCGAATTACCGCTCAACTCAGACGGGTCTGCCCCAGAGCACCCAGAGAGTGCCGCCGGGGAACTGGTAGGAACGATCTGGCGTTTTTCATCTGATAGACGTCAGCCCCCAGCGGATATCGATTACGATTACAACAATCTTAGGATCAAGCTTGATTCGCGTGGCTTAGCGAAGATGAGTGGCACTCTGAAATTCAGTGATCTTGAAGCTTTACCTCGTCATTCGATGGTCACACTCCTTCAGTGTGGTGCACCGCAGCCGACGGGTATCGTCAAATGGACGGGAGTGAGATTCAGTGATTTCGCCGACATGATCGGCGTGGGAGAACCCGCACACTATTGTCGGCTGATCTCGCATGATGGCTACTACATCGATGAGGAGATGCCGACGCTGCGCCATCCTCAAGTTATGCTTGCTTGGATGATGAACGATGAACCTCTTCCGCCCGTCAACGGAGCACCAATCCGGTTGGTCATGCCGTTTCGGTACGGAGCGCGAAGCATCAAGGCGATTTCTGAGATTACCTTCGCTTCCCCCGGATTCTCAGCAAGAATCGGGGCCTAGCTCAGCACTCAGCAGTACATGACGAATTACTCATAGCACAGGGCCTGCATCATGACACACCCTGACCGCCGCACGTTTATCAGTCACGCCTTCGGTGCGGGCGCCCTATTTGCTGCAACTCCTGCCAACGCTATGACTCCGGGTAGGGTGCTTCTCCCGCCCAAAAGTCATGGGGCGGTACTAGATGAAGCGTACTGGGGTCTGGTAAAGGAAAGTTTTCCACTCAGCCCTGGGCTCGTGTTAATGAATGCGGCGAACCTTTGTCCTTCTCCGTTTGTGGTTCAGGAGGCCGTTTTTGAATGGACCCGGGACGTGGACGCCGATGCTTCGTTTCAGAACCGCGCAAAGTTCTCATCCTTGCAAGAGGCCAGCCGAGAAGCAGTAGCGCGCCATATCGGAGCTGATCCGGAAGAAATCGCGCTAACACGTAACACTTCCGAGGGAAACAACACCGTGGTATCGGGGCTCGATCTGACGGCTGGTGATGAAGTCTTACTCTGGGACCAAAATCACCCAACGAACTCAACCTCGTGGGACGAACGGGCTAGCGTAGAGGGCTTTGAAGTTCGTCGGATTTCAACACCGCCGGCGTCAGAATCTCCTGGGGAGCTCATCGATGCGTTTCGGAGTGCAATGACGAATAGGACAAAAGCACTTGCTTTCAGTCATGTATCGAACGCAACCGGTGTTCGTATTCCAGCCGCAGAGCTATGTGGCCTCGCTCGTTCTCGGGGGATCCTAACTCTGCTGGACGGTGCTCAATCGTGTGGGGCCCTGAACATTGATGTGCACGAGATAGGGTGCGACTTCTACACGGCGAGCAGCCATAAATGGCTGATGGGGCCGAAAGAGGCCGGGATTCTTTATGTCCGAGCGGAAACGATTGATCGTCTGCGGGCTTCGGATGTTGGCGTGGGATGGTCACGGGCGCTGGAGGGGGGAGCGCGGAAATACGAATCTTTGGGCCAAAGAGATGATGCGTGCGTGGCGGCGATCGAAAAGACAGTAGTGTTCCACGAGAGAATTGGTGTCGATGTGATCGAGGCTCGGATTTTGGAGATCACGCGGGCTCTCAAGACCGGGCTCAGGGAACGTATCCCGACGGTTGAGTTCCACACCCCGATGGGAGATGAAACAAGTTCTGGGGTCATGGTCTTTCGGGTACCAGGCGCTGACATGAGTGCAGCCTATCAGGCGCTTTATTCCGAGCACCGCGTCGGTGGTGCGGGTCGTGGCGGCGAATTCGATGGAATTCGACTCTCGCCCCACATCTATAACACGCTCGCGGATGTGGACTACGCAATTGACGCGATTGCCGAGGTGACGGCCTAAGTCTAGGAAGGTGTTCTAGGTGTCGTGCGTAGCTTGCCTGCTTAAGCCGTTCTCTGGCATGTTGCCACTCTCCTGGCGGCTTAACGCTAACAATCTTCGAACCCGAATCCTTCACTCGAGCCCTCCATGGCCCATATCCCCTACGTGCCGTATGACGAAGCAGAGGGTCTTCTCGCTGAGCTCTACGAAAAATTCCGGGATAGCGACGGGATGTTGGACAACATTATCAGGGTTCACTCACTGAACCCTCGCTCGATGAAGGATCATATCGAGCTTTATTCACATCTGATGCGGGGCCCATCTCCGTTGAGTCGGATCCAACGTGAAATGGTTGCAGTCACAGTAAGTGCGGTGAATGGATGCTTTTACTGAATCAACCACCACGGGGCGGGTCTCCGTACACTGCTTGGTTCACCCGAGACCCCGCACGCACTGGCTCGGGACTATACAGAGGCAGAATTGACCCCCCAAGATCGGGCGATGCTCGACTACGCGGTAAAGCTCACGCTCAGGCCGCACGATGTTACGGAAGCCGACGTCTCCATTTTGCGTTCATCCGGGTTCGACGAAACTGCGATCCTGGACCTTTGCCAAGTTGTGTCTTACTACAACTATGTGAACCGCTTGGCGGACGGTCTTGGGGTGGAGCTGGAGAAATTATGGGAGGCAGAAGAATTGACGATGACTCAAGAAGAATTCGACTCGAGGTTTGCAGAGAGGAGGTAGGGATTGGCACTCGCTAGTGAAGTGGTTCTCGATGGACTTACGCTAACCCTCGAAGACGTCGAGCGCGTGGCCTTGGACCTATCCGTCCGTGTTCATTTAAGCGATGAGGCGGCTGAGCGCATGGTGGCTTCACGTAATTTCATCGAAGAGTTGGTTGAGACAGGTGAGCCCGTCTATGGAGTAACAACCGGATTCGGTCGACTAGCGGACGTGGCGGTTGCTCCTCATGAGCGAGAGGCTCTTCAAAGGAATCTTGTGAGGAGTCACGCCTCTGGCGTTGGTTCACCGATGGATCGCGCTTCAGTACGGGCATTAATGCTGCTTCGCGCGAATGCGCTTGCTCGAGGGAACTCAGGATGCCGAGTGCTGGTTGTTGAACAGTTATTGGAATTACTCAATGCCGGGATCCATCCACGTGTGCCGGAGTTCGGTTCTGTAGGTGCGAGTGGTGATCTGGGTCCCTTAGCCCATGTAGCGCTTGGATTATTGGGAGAAGGTCTCGCGGAGTATTCCGGTGATGAACAATTAGTCGAAACAGCTATGGCGACGGAAGGGATTGCTCCGCTTACGCTAGGATCTAAAGAGGGGCTGGCCCTGATCAATGGAACGCAGGCAACGACCGGCCTCGGAGTTTTAGCGCTGAGGGCAGCCGAGCGTGCTGTGGAGGTTGCAGAAGTAGCTGGGGCAATGTCTTTAGAGGCTCTGCTGGGTACCCCAGAGCCATTCCGAAAAGAGATTCAGGAAGCTCGCCCACACAAAGGGCAGGGGATCTCCGCTTCAAGATTGCGCACGCTGTTGGCTGATTCAGAGATCCGCGCATCTCACCAAGAAGATGATCCTCGTGTGCAGGACGCGTACTCACTTAGGTGTATGCCTCAAGTACATGGAGCTGCGCGGGAAGCTCTAGGATACGTCCGTGGTATACTCGAAGTAGAAGCGAACAGTGCTACGGACAACCCACTCGTTTTCCCCTCAGCCGAGGTGGTCGTGAGTGGCGGGAATTTTCATGCTCAGATCGTAGCGCAAGCTTTGGATCTACTGACAATCGCAATCACTGATCTGGCGTCAATTTCGGAGCGTAGAATTGAGCGGATGCTCAACCCTGATCTTTCGATAGGGTTGCCGGCGTTCTTAGCGAAACGGCCTGGTGTCGAAAGCGGCTTTATGATTGCCCAGGTGACCGCCGTGGATCTCCTGAGTGAACTCAGAATTCTGGCACATCCGGCGAGTGTCGACTCGGTCACGACGAGCGCGAATCAGGAAGATCATGTGTCTATGGGTCTGGGTGCAGCACGAAAGGCGAAGCGAGCTGTGGGATTGCTCGAGCAGGTATTGGCAACGGAATTGATGTGTGCCGCTCAGGGAATTGATTACCGGCGTCCTCTCACGGGAGGCCGCGGTGTGGAAATAGCTCACCAAAGAATACGGACAGTTGTGAGTGAACTTGAACAGGATCGGTCTCTCGGGCCTGATATAGATGCACTCACTAACCTCGTGCGCTACGGTGACCTTTCACGTATTGCTGCAGAGATGCCCCGATGACCGATCTTGGTGTTCGTAGTGTGAGAGCGCCTCGGGGTACTGAGATGTCCTGCAAAGGATGGGCGCAGGAGGCTGCTCTTCGGATGATCATGAACAACCTCGATCCTGAGGTTGCCGAGCAGCCGGACGCCTTGATCGTGTACGGCGGGACTGGCAAAGCTGCGCGTAGTTGGGAAGCGTTCGATGCCATCGTTCGGAGTCTCAAGACTCTTGAAGGGGATGAGACACTCCTGATTCAGTCGGGCAAACCCGTGGGTGTCTTTCGTACGCATGAACATGCCCCACGCGTTCTGATCGCGAACGCGAACCTCGTCGGCCGTTGGGCCACGTGGGAGCACTTCCAGGAATTAGATCGCAAGGGCCTAATGATGTACGGTCAAATGACGGCGGGTTCTTGGATCTACATCGGGACACAGGGCATCCTGCAAGGCACGTACGAGACATTCGGTGTCCTTGCACAAAAGCACTTTCAGGCTTCCTTGAAAGGGCGTTGGGTGCTCACCGGCGGGATGGGAGGAATGGGGGGCGCACAACCTCTCGCAGCGACTATGAATGAAGGCGTACTACTCTGTGTCGAGGTGGATCCTGAGCGCATTCAGCGCCGTCTTGATACCGATTACTGTGACCGAATGACGGATGATATTGACGAGGCTTTGGGTTGGGTCGAAGAAGCCACGTCATCTGGTACCGCTCTTTCCATAGGGCTCGTCGGTAATTGTGCTGAAGTTCTTCCGATCCTCGTAGAGCGAGGTGTGACTCCGGATGTTGTGACGGATCAAACTTCGGCACATGATCCGCTTAATGGTTATATACCGGCTGGGCTTTCAGTCGCTGAGGCAGCGGCATTGAGAGAATCTGACCCCAGTGAATATGTCCGGCGCTCGATGGACTCTATACGGGTGCACTGTGAAGCCATCGTAGCCCTGCAAGGTGCAGGTGCGATCGCAGTGGACTATGGAAATAACTTGCGGGGCTATGCACAGGATGCGGGCTTTGAAAATGCATTTGCGTATCCGGGCTTTGTGCCTGCCTACATCAGGGACCTCTTCTGTGAAGGCAAGGGCCCGTTTAGGTGGGTAGCACTTTCAGGTGATTCTAAGGATATCTATCGCACGGATGAGTTGGTGCTTGAGATGTTTCCCGAGGACGAACACCTGTGTCGCTGGATCAAGATGGCGCAAGAAAGGGTCACTTTTCAGGGGTTGCCTGCTCGGATCTGCTGGCTAGGCCAGGGAGCTCGAGCACGCTTTGGTGTTGCGATGAACGAACTGGTGGGCACGGGTGAGATTAGCGCACCAATAGTGATTGGCCGTGACCATCTGGATACCGGATCCGTGGCATCTCCCAACCGAGAAACCGAGGCGATGAAGGACGGCAGTGACGCTGTAGCTGATTGGCCAATCCTCAATGCGCTTCTCAATACAGCTTCAGGAGCGAGTTGGGTGTCGTTTCACCACGGTGGAGGAGTCGGTATCGGGAACTCGCTTCATGCCGGCCAGGTGCTTGTCGCTGACGGCACAGCGGAAATGGCGGAGAGAATCGAGCGTGTATTGACCAACGATCCAGGGATTGGGGTAGCTCGGCACGCTGATGCGGGTTATGAA
Organism: Gemmatimonadales bacterium UBA1120; assembly: GCA_002313925.1. Taxonomy (GTDB): domain Bacteria; phylum Gemmatimonadota; class Gemmatimonadetes; order Longimicrobiales; family Gaopeijiaceae; genus UBA1142. Next base: position 31,539 of record DCAZ01000021.1, on the reverse strand, counting down.
CTCGCTCGAGAGATTGCTGAGAGGGAAGGAATTCGAATTCCAATGGATGAGCGGTAGTCGCTCACTCATCACAACCTAGAAACTCAGGAGATTTGAGGATGCGCGTATTCGTGCAAGGTCCGTTGCTGGTGATGGTTGTCTTGATTTCGGGAGCCTGCGCGGGGCCGGCTCAGAATAACGCGGAACCGGCGCAAGACGATGCGTCTGAAGCAGAAGCAATCGAAGCTGTGAATCAAGCACTCTCAGACTGCGTTGCAGCAAAGGATACTGAGGCCTGCTCGAGCCTCTATACGGTAGAAGCGATCTATATGGCTCCGAATGCTGACCCTGTTGAAGGGCGCGCCGCTATTGCGGAAGCCTTTGCAGCAGAAATTGCTGCCGGGATGGAAGTGGTACGTCTGACCGCTGATGAGATAGAGGTGTTCGGTACCACAGCCCATGAAGTTGGACGCTTCGTCATCGAGTCAGGGGACGGCACGCACTTGGACCACGGCAAATACATCGTTCTCTGGAAGCGCACCGAAGAAGGCTGGAAGCTCCACCGCGATATTTTCAACAGTAACATGGCTGCAAGCTAATACTCGTCAGGGAGTACAGATCGTGGAAAAAGTTAATCTTTGGACTCTCTATACATCTCTTCAGGGGCGTATCTCGAAAAGGACCTTCTTGCTTTGGTTTGTCCTACCGATTGCGGTGACTCAGATCCTAGCGGGCTTAATCGATACGGCTCTGTATGGGCCACCGAACAGCCTTTCAGAACTTGGTAGTAGACCGTGGGAATTTTCCCAGAGACTGTTGGCGCTTTGGCCGGGGGTCGCTGGCACAGTCAAACGTCTCCATGACCTGGAAATCAATGCCAAGCATGTCGGGGGTATGTATGGTGTCTGGACCCTGGCAATCACTCTCTTTCTCTTTAATAGAACGGGATCTGATGTGGTTACACCGGGTCTGATAGCAGCAATGGTTGCAGGGATCTTAGCGATTATCTACACGCTGTATCTGCTGATCCCTTGCTGCTTTAAGTCAGGGATTAAGGGACCAAACAGTTACGGGTCTGATCCACTAGAAGAATAGGCCATTATCTATGAGCCCAAATCTCCTGGTACACTGGAGTCCTGTAGGGCATCCAAGCAGACTCCGGTCTTCTTGTTCTTAGATGAGGTAGTGCCATAGCTTCGCCGTCCTGAAGCTTGAGACCCCCCCGGATGGAGGTCATTTAAATGTCGATGGTCGTAGTCACCGCGCAGGTCGACGATGTCGCAGAGTGGGAAGAAAAGTTCAGGACCCACGGCGATCTTTTTCTAAAGCAGACAATTAGCAAGGTTGATTTAGGTTCAACCGATGAGGAACACGTTGCGTGCATATTTCATGCGGACGATCTAGATGCCTTCTTTGAGGTCCTGGGTTCTCCGGAGTCTGCAGAGGCTATGGAGGGAGACGGTGTCGATAGAGAATCGGTAAAGGTTTTTGTTATAGACCGGCGTTTTGATCCCTAACTGAACTCGATCGAACTCAGAGGATGGCAATCGTACAGTGTTTAGAATGCGGTGGTAACGTCTCGACGAGAGCGGAAACCTGTCCACACTGTGGGTACCCGGCAGAGAATTATCCAAGCATAGCTCAGAGCTGGGGGATTCTTGGGATCATGATTGCGACAACTGTGATTCTGGTCCCCCTTCTTTGGTTCTTTGGCCCCGACCCTAGTGATATGAGCTTCGGCGCTCAAGTTCTCATAGCCACACTACTGGGTACCGGCATTCCTTGCTGGATCATCTATCATATAAGGAAGAAGAAAACGAACATCAGTTCATTCAATCTGAGTATTGAAAATCGAAGAATCATTCCCCTGATCGTACTCGTTGCCATACCACTGAATCTGGGCATCGCAGGTCCTCTCGTTGAATTGGTTCCAATGACGGATTTTTTCCGTGAGATGATACGTGAGATGGTCCTGGAGATGGCCAGCGATCAGGGGCTTTTGATGTTCATAGCCCTGGTGATTGCTGCGCCAATTCTAGAAGAACTGATCTTCCGGGGGATCATGCTAGATGGTCTCCTAAGAATCTATTCTCCTACCAAGGCCATAGTCGTTTCGAGCCTGCTGTTTGGTCTAATCCATCTCAATCCCGCACAGTTTGTTGGAGGTGCGCTCGTGGGTGGTTTTATGGGTTGGGTCTATGTCCATACCCGAAGTGTCTTGGCCACCATTCTCATCCATGCTTCGTTCAATCTTACAGCTTTTGCTGAGAGTTATTTCATAGATGTAGAGGAAGCGATCGACATGTCGTACGCAGAAGTTCTTGGTGGAATGACGAACTATGTCTTGTTGATCTTCGGATCGATCGTTGTCACGCTGGGTTGTGTTTTCATCTTGCATAAAGAATTCGAGAAGTCGCCCCTAGGATTGCAGGCATGAAACGCCTGGACGCGGCAGGGAGGGTTGTTCTCCTTGTCATGGTGGCGATGAGTCTGGGATGCTACCCATCAGAGTCACCCGAGACTGAAACTGTTTCAGGCCCCCCTAGAGATGACAGCCTCACTTTCCGCTACTTCGGTGCGGCTGGTTGGGAAATGTCGGCAATAACCGAAGCTTCGGGAGACACCGTCGTGGTCTTGGTGGATCCGTATTTGACCCGTGCGAAGTACGGATCCCCGGACAGCTGGGATCCGACTGATACCCGACCGAGCTACACTCGAGCTGATACGCTCTTTAGTGATGTTGATGTCATTGACGCACAGATCGACCAGGCTGACTTCATCTTAGTCCAACATGCCCACCCCGATCACGTGATGGATGTGCCCTACATCGCACACCGTACCGGAGCGGTGGTGATTGGGCATGAAACAACGATCAACATTATGCGGGCGTACGGAGTTCCTGATATACAGTTGATTACGGTCCGAGGTGGTGAGGACTACGATTTTGGGGACGTTTCAATCCGGGTGATCCCGAGCCTTCACAGCCCATTGAGCGATAAGCGGTATTACCAATCTCGGGTAGTAGAACAGGGGGCCACACGTCCTCTTAGGATATCCCAGCTCGTTGAGGGTGGTTCGTTGATGTTTCTTGTTCGGATCGCGGGGCATGATGTCGTAACTATGGGATCGATGAATTTTATCGAGCGGCAGATAGAGGGCCTTAGGCCTGATATCGCGCTCATCGGGGCGGCCCCTTCACATCTGGAAATCTACGAATACACACCTCGCCTAATGAGAGCGCTTGGTTTTCCGGAAGTGGTGATGCCAACTCACGCGGATAATTTCCAGGCTCCCTATGGATCCACTATTGCGTACCGAACTGAGTGGGTCGAAGCCTTTTCTGCGGAGGTACGTGAGGCATCACCTGACTCACGACTGATCATTCCACGACACTTGGAACCTATTCGACTTTTTGCGCGTTAACGTTCCAACCCCCAAGTCTCTCTGCCATTTCAGGGTACTTACTGCTCGAACGCGCACAGGGCGGGTGTCGTCTTACAGATCGATCTTTAGTCTGATACGGTCTCGCCGACTACCTTCACACGTACTCGGCGAGCATCTCCAGGTAAGTATGCGAGGGGGAGGTCTTCAATATCTACCACACGTAGGTGCTCAGGATCTGCTCCTGCTGAGATGGCCCGATCACGGGCAATATCAGAAGCTCTTTCTAAGGCTTCTTCTCGTCCGAGACCGCTAAAAACTTGATCAACTTCACCACTAACCTGAGCGATCGCCGCACCGACCGCGTTCGCGACTCCGCCGTGCTCAAGTCGAACAACCTCACTGATGCCGGGAATCGAATCAGGGACCAGGAACGCACCACCACCGACTGCGATAAGGGGAATAGGGAGTGCGTCCACTTTCATGCGGTCGACATTCCTTTCAATCATTTCATGGATTCTATCCAAGGCCCAGCTGACAACTCCTTCATCTAGATGATCTGCTGATGATGGAGAAGAGCCGATCTCGCTTAGCCCGGCAGCGACACCCACGTCTGTTGCTGTAAGCTGGTCACCTCCGAACACAAGAGCTTCAGTAGTAAGGCCGTATCCCACGCTTACAGGTCCTACTGTGTGATATTCGGTGTCGACAAGTGAGCCACCACCTAACCCGATCGAGAGCAAATCCGGCATACGAAATAAGGTTCTTACACCACCGATCTCGACTACGGTATTTGCTTCCCTGGGAAATCCCGCCTTGAGGTGGCCGATGTCTGTGGTTGTACCCCCTACATCTACGACCATCGCGTCGTTGAGCCCTGAAAGATGGGCCGCGCCTCTCATGCTATTCGTTGGTCCCGAAGAGAACGAGTACACCGGGAAAGCCTCAGCCTGATCAGCCCGCATTACGGTTCCATCGTTCTGAGTCATATAAAGAGGTGCTTCAATCCCACTCGTGCCCAAAGCCTCAGTAAAGGCAAGGGTTGTGGACTGTGCGAGTCGGCGAAGACTGGCATTCAGTAATGCCGCGTTTTCACGTTCGAGTAGCCCTACACGCCCCAAGTTATGGGAAAGTGTCAGCTTTACATCAGGACTGACTTCACGAAGAATTTCGGCAGCGCGTTCTTCACATTCCGAGGTGAGTGGAGAGAAGACAGCAACGATGGCCACGGAGTCGATTCCCTCATCTTGGAATCTCTTGGCAGCTTGGCGAATATCAGATTCGTTCAGGGGCATGAAAGGGCGGCCATCATACTCGTGTCCGCCTTCCACCATGATGACGCTACCCTGTACGTGCCTAGCTAAGTCTTTCGGCCAATCTGCAAATGGTGGAAGCGCTGCGCCGCTCGGCAGCCCGATCCGGAGTGCACCGATGTGTTCTAGGTTACGGTGTTGGACGACTGCATTCGTGAAGTGCGTTGTCCCGATGACAACGGCATCGAGTTGTCCGGGCCCACCTCCTAGTTCATCAAGTAAAGCGGTTAAGGCAGAGACGATGCCTGACGTCACATCTTCGCTCGTCGGTCTCTTTACTGCAGCGAGCACACGATCAGTATCCACCAGCACAGCGTCGGTGTTCGTGCCACCTACATCGACCCCAATGCGTCTCACGCTTCTTGGCCCTCAGCAAAGACAGATTCGAAGTCCAGGTCATATCCAAATGCACGAGGTCCCACGTGCTCGAGCCCCTTCGGTGTTGTTTGGATTTCTGGGGCTCTCAGCACGAGAATTTGAACACGCTGACCGTAGCGTATGGCTTCTGTTCCGATTGCTTCACCGGTCGTTGAATCCAGAACGGTAATGATATCGGGTACCATGACTCTCGGTTCCTCGTCGATCCAGCCGATGCTGAACTCGTTTTGGAAATCGAGCTTCATTTTATGACCCTTGTCTGCTTCAAGGCCTTCCAACTCTACGCTTCCACGCAGGAACCCTTCGGTCGTTCTCCGATTGACTTCGACGATCTTTCCTTCAAACAGAATCCGGCCATCTTCGCATTCAACCACCGCTTGGACCGGATTCTCTTTCGACTGACGCGCTTGATGTACCGCGCGTCCTATGCTGATGGCCTGGGAAACTGTCCGGAGTATACCCCACTCCTTCACTTCACGACCGGTGCGGGGTGCCTTGCATGTTGCTGCAGTTGAGCCCACCTCGGTACAGATCTTTCGACTGATGCGTTCCATCCATTTCCAAGTCGGTACTTTGGATACCACAGTCTCGATCCCTCTTGGGTCGGCTAAGGTCAGCGGGTAGGGGCGAAGATCACCGATCGCGAAGCTACTCATCTGAGCTTCCGGGTACGCTCTTCCCATTGTATCAGCATCTAACACAGGAAGACCGGTAAACGATGCAACCATAAAGGGTTGGATAGCATTACTTCCACCGATTTCTAGTGACATAACTGCATCAAAGCCGTGCCCTACGTACTCCTCCATCATTTGCACAGCACGGGCTGCCACTCGGGGGTCGGTTAGCCGTTCTTCTCCAACCAACGGTGCACCCATCGTCGAAACCACAGCGATCCTGGCATCATCGGCAAGATCGTCAGGATCCATGAGCGATGTAGTCATTCCACTAGAGTAGATCCTTTTCATCGCGAGTAGTGCGTGATAGGGATCGCCGCCACCGCCGGCGCCCAGGATCCAAGCTCCTGTAGCCAGTAACTCGAGGTCTCGTTCGGTGATTTCTCTCATTTAGGACATCTAGTAGCTATCTGGTCGACTATCGGGCGAGGATACCGACGGCCCTTAAGCGTCACAAGGTAATAGAGACTTTCGTGGACACAGTGCGCTCAGACGACATAAGCTGTTGGCCATGAATTCAAGCCTCGCTATCCTGACCATAGGGCAGACTCCGCGGAATGACATCCTACCGGAACTGACACGTTGGCTTCCGGATACGATCCAAGTGCAGGAGTTTGGGGCCCTAGATGGTGAATCCGAAGAAGAGATTGAACGACTGCGTCCCGAGGCCTCTGACCATCGTCTCGTTACTCTGCTCGGGGATGGCAGGCAGGCGGTCGTCAGAAAATCCTGGATTGCGCGTCGGTTACAGGACATGCTCGATGGGATCGGTCCCGAGGACTATCTGGCCGTTGTTTTACTCTGTACAGGTGAATTTTCGGATCTTCACTTCGATGGGCTCTTTCTCGATGCGCAGCATCTAGTTGATCACGGCACCGACGCGATTTGCGCCGACGCACATCGTATTGGTGTCCTTCTTCCGCTGATAGAACAGAGCCGAGAATTTCACTACAAGACGAGACCGGACCAGGAATTGCGATTCGCTGCTGCCTCCCCTTATGAGGGAGATGAATTCCCCGCGGCAGCCCAAGCCCTAAGTGATTGCGACATCATCGTGATGCATTGTATGGGCTACACGGAAGCGCAGCGGACTTCACTCGTTGCTTTAACCGGAAAGCCGGTACTGCTCGCTCGTAGACTCGTCGGAGCCGGGATCGCGCAAATCGTATGAGCGACTTCCCAGACGATCAGGTAACTAGAGAGGTCAGGAAGCATCCCTCGATCTTCGAGCCAGCTACCCTAGCCTTGGGCCTGCTGATGGCCGTCCTGGGTGGCGTGATCGGTATTCAGCTTCTTACCCGGGTTGGAATCACCCCAAATAGTTCGGTAATCGGTGCGGTCGTGGCGATGACCTTAGCCCGGATCCCCTTAGCGGTATTCCGCCCATTCGGTAGCCTAGAGCGCCAAAACCTCTTACAGACAGTCATATCGGGCGCAACGTTCGGGGGGGCGAACGCTTTGCTGCTCCCGATAGGGATCCCTTGGGTTCTGGGTAGGCCAGATCTCGTGCTCCCGATGTTTTTAGGCGCATTTTCCGGGCTAGTAATCGATGCGACGATTCTTTACCGGATCTTTGATTCACCGGCCTATCCTGCCTCAGGACTTTGGCCTTCCGGTGTTGCCACAGCTGAAGTCCTGATCGCTGGCGACCAAGGAGGACGGAGGGCAGGGCTCCTCTTAGCGGGTGGCTCTGTGGGCGGGATCGGGCAGCTCTTCGGTATCCCGATGGACGTTTTTGGGGTCTGCTGGATCGGGAACGCCTACGCGCTCTCCATGTTTGCAGTCGGCCTGTTACTCAGAGGTTACGCGCCAGCAGTAATAGGGGTCGACCTGAGTGAGATATATATGCCCCATGGGTTGATGATCGGAGCCGGTGCCGTTGCCCTCATTCAGGTGGTGATGATCGTAAGAGGCAATCTAAGCGACAGCAGTGGAGCTAAGGGTTCGCGTCCTTCGCGCACGAACCGGGTATTGATGGTTGGTTTTATGGCATTCGCTTTGGCAGCAGCTGGCCTACTTCTGTCAGGTGGAGTGGCTTCCGAGATGAGTGTTGGCATGATTCTCGGGTTCATCGTATTCGCGGCTTTTGCAGCTCTGGCTTCGGAACTCGTCGTTGGACTTTCAGCGATGCACGCCGGCTGGTTTCCCGCCTTCGCGACTGCATTGATTTTTTTGGTGATCGGGATCTTGGTCGGATTCCCGGAGATTCCCCTGGCGCTTCTCGTGGGATTTGTTTCCTCGACCGGTCCGGCATTCGCCGACATGGGCTATGATCTCAAGGCTGGCTGGATTCTGCGAGGCAAGGGTCGGGATCCGGAATGGGAACGTGCTGGGAGAAAGCAACAGTATTGGGCAGAACTCATAGGGTTCGGAGTAGCCGGGGCGCTCGTACTGATGGTTTATGAGAGTTATTTCCAGGCAGATCTCATTCCACCTCTCGATCGTGTGGTTGCAGCTACGATCTCAGCAGGAGCGGATCCGTTGCTTGCCAAGTCGCTGCTTATTTGGGCGATCCCTGGAGCGCTGATTCAATGGGTAGGAGGTCCATCACGGCAGTTGGGTGTCTTGCTCGCTACCGGGCTATTGATCCTGAATCCGATTGCGGGCTGGACGGCGGTTGTTGCATTAATTATTCGCAGCCAGTTGACCCGAAGATTCGGAAAGGACGCGGAAAGCCCGATGTATATCGCGGCAGGTGGCTTCATCGCTGGATCTGCTCTGACCGGCTTCGTGAGTGGCGCCTGGCAGGCGAGACGCTAAACCTGGAGGTTCGACTCAAATGCAAATGCTAGAGGATCTTAAAAAGACCGCTGGGAGATATAAAAAGACGAAGGTCGTCGCACTTATTGTATTCGTGTTGTTGCTGTTGTTGCTCCAGTTCGGTGTTAACACGGAGAATTTTGGTCTCACACTAGGTGTCTTCCTAGGTGCCTTCGGAGTGTTCCTTGCCGTGCTTTTCTATTCGAGCAAAGAAGAAGCACGTCGAAGGAAAGAGTTCAAACGCATATCGGAACATTTGGGAATGACGTTTAGTGCGTATCCAAAGGGTCGGGCGAAGGATCAGGC
>DCAZ01000021.1:22255-22421 GCA_002313925.1 Gemmatimonadales bacterium UBA1120 | reverse complement strand
CTTTATTCCGAGAAGGTCGTTCTCGCGTCGTCACCAATATGCTGCATGGTAATTCCGAGCTGCTCAGATTCGCTGAGGAGTTCGAAGTCAGAATCTTCGCGTATGAATTCACCGTCGGTTCGGGCAAGAGCAGTCATACATCAATGCAGAGCGTGATCTGTTTTCA
>DCAZ01000021.1:7118-21920 GCA_002313925.1 Gemmatimonadales bacterium UBA1120 | reverse complement strand
TCTTCCGAAATTCCAGCTGTGTCCGGAATCTTTCTTTAAAAAGCTAGGGGGTGATTGGATCACTGGAGACATCGACTTCGAGTCGGACAATACGGCTGTTCGCTTTTCAGAGAAGTATCTGCTTAAGGCCGGAGATGCAGCGGAGAAAGAAGCTAACGAAAGGGTGCGCGCACTGTTCACGGATGAAGTTCTGGCTTTCTTCGCTGGCCAAGATAAGATCTGTGTCGAGGGCCTCTCCTCTCACCTGTGCTTTTATCGGGCAAGAAAGCTCATCGAACCAGAAGACATTCCAGAGTTCATGAAAAATGGATTTAAGATGTTTCAGCTATTCACCGAGCAGCCCTCCTAGGAAGACCGCCACATGAAGAGACTGGGTTTGGTGCCTATTATATGTATCTGTGTGCTCACGCTTCTAAGCGGATGTGACACACAGCCTGGAAGCGTATCCTCTGATCTGATCTTCACGAATGCATATCTGGTCGATGGGACGGGTGAGCCTGGGCGGATGGCCGACGTGCGTGTTCGCGGTGATCGTATTCTGGAGATTGGAGATTTGACACCAACGGATGCGGAGACCGAGATCGACGCGACCAATTTGGTGCTAGCACCTGGCTTCATCGATACACATAGCCACCATGATGGTGGACTCGAAGAAGGCGGTGCGCTTGCAGCTGTCAGCCAGGGGATTACCACAATCATCGCGGGTCAGGATGGTGGCTCACCGGTTCCTCTCTCCGACTTTTTTACCAGGATGGAAACAGCAACCGTCGCCGTGAATGTGGCTGCGTACGCGGGACACAACTCTATTCGCAGAAGGGTGATGGGCGATGATTTTCGGCGCGAAGCCACCCCGGAAGAAATTGATGAAATGAAGGTACTGCTCGAGAGTGAGCTCCAATCAGGAGCGCTCGGGCTATCCACCGGTCTCGAGTACGACCCGGGCATCTACTCGAGTACAGATGAAGTCGTGGAGCTAGCCCGTATCGCTGCTTCTGTTGGGGGACGCTACATCAGCCACATGCGAAGCGAGGACCGGGCATTCTTTCCAGCTCTGGAAGAACTCCTGCACATCGGTCGGGAGACGGGTATCCCGGTGCAGGTCTCACATATGAAGCTTGCGATGAAGAGCTTGTGGGGAGAAACAGGCAGGGTGCTTTCTATGCTCGACGCAGCCAGAGAGGAAGGCATCAATGTCACAGCAGACGTCTATCCGTACGAGTTTTGGCAGTCAACCATGACGGTTCTTTTCCCTGGTCGAGAGTTCACGCGAGAGGCTGCCACGTTCGCACTTGAAGAACTCGCGCCCCCGGAGGGGATGTTTATCGCGGCGTTTGGGGCCGATCCTTCTTATGTCGGGATGTCACTGGCTGAGATCGCAGAGCTTCGTGGTAAAGATGCAGTCACTGTCTACCTAGAGTTGATTGCTGAAGCCGATGCCAGCGATGGTCGTGAGAGCATCATAGCGAGGAGCATGACGGAGACCGATATAGCCGAGCTTCTTTCCTGGCCCTATACGAATGTCTCAAGTGATGGAGGCCTGAATGGTCGGCATCCACGGGGCTACGGGAGCTTTACCCGCGTACTGGGCCGACACGTGCGTGAGCGTGGGGAGCTATCGCTTGAGTCTGCTATCCGAAAGATGAGTTCATTAGCGGCAGAAAATACTGGACTCTCGGAGAGAGGTGAGATTAGAGAAGGTTATTTCGCCGACCTCGTGCTTTTCGATGCCGAGACGGTTCTAGACCGGGCCACACCAGATGAGCCCAATTTAACGTCTGTAGGTGTCGTTGGAGTTTGGGTGAACGGGGCTCGTGTTTACAGCGAGGAAGGGGTTACTGGCAATCGACCAGGGCGTGTACTTCGAAGGGGAGACAATTGATGGAACACGGATTTAGGAAGTATACCCGACTGTTAGCTGCGTTCCTTGTACTACCCATGATTGCCTGCGCACAAGGGGATTTCGATACAGCTGCCATCGATAACGTTTTCGCCGATTTCAACTCCCAAACTCCGGGATGCGCTCTAGGGGTCGTACAATCCGGTCAACTTGTTTACGGACGTGGCTATGGCATGGCCAATCTCGAACACGATATCCCGATCAATACCACATCTGTATTCAGAATCGGATCAGTTTCGAAGCAGTTTGCAGCGGCAGTCGCTGCCCTTGCTGCGATGGAGGGATATCTCGATTTGGAGGATCCACTCCAGAAATGGATTCCAGAATTACCCGATTACGGAGAACCCCTCACGCTACGGCATACGTTGAACCATACCAGCGGATTGAGGGATTACATCACCCTGATGAGTCTCAGGGGATTTCGGGGTGATGACTTCTATACCGTAGCTGATCTCATCGAGGTTCAAGCACTACAAGAGGAACTGAATTTCTCATCGGGTTCGGAGTACCTGTATAGCAATTCAGGCTATGTGCTTGCAACCGAGGCCGTGGCACGCGCAGTGGGCAAACCATTCAAGGATTACGCAGAGGAAGTTCTGTTCAGGCCACTACAGATGAGTCATTCACACTTCCACGACGACCATAACCACATCGTCCCACTCAGAGCAGACGGGTATTCGCCTCGCGGAGATGGTTTTCGAACAAATATGACAACGCTCGATATGATCGGAGACGGAGGTGTGTATACTTCGATCGATGACATGGTTCATTGGGTCACAGCGCTCGAACAGGATGGGATCAGGTCTGGCCTTACCCCAATACTTGAAATGAGAGGAGTCCTCAACTCTGGAGAGGAAATTTCTTATGCACTTGGCCAGAGTCACGGCGAGCACCGCGGCTTGGTGACAATCGGCCATGGTGGTAGCTGGGTAGGATTTCGGGCCGACGTGCTTCGTTTTCCTTCTCAAAGTACCAGTATCGTCACACTCTGTAATCGGTCAGATGCCAGTCCCTCTGGTCGCGCCATTCAGGTCGCTGATGTCGTGCTTGCCGAGCACCTAGCCCCGGTCTCTGAAGAGCCAAGTCTCGAGGCTGAGGATAGGCGTGAAAGAGCTGAACCAAGCGAAATAAGTGATCCTAGCCCGTATCTCGGAACGTATTACAGCCCTGAGCTAGACGTGAATTATGAGTTCACTAATACAGACGGATCCCTAGTTGTTCACCTGGGCTCCAACGCCGAAAGCGAACTACAGCGGATTTCAGGAGACACACTCGCTGCTGGTGGCCGGACCTTTAGATTTTATCGTGAAAGAGGTGAGGTTACCGGATTCGAGCTAGACGCAGGACGGGTTGTACATCTCCGTTTCAGCCGGATTAACGGAATGCGTTAAACCGAAAGGTCTGAGTCACAGCCCAGCTGGCTCCAAGAATCGGGGTGTTGGTTCACCCGCAAGCAGTGGCCCCAGGTCCTCCAGCGATGCAAAGCCAGGACCAGGATCCGCTCTCCAGGCCATATACCCCTCATAAGCCTCCTGGGAGTCCCAGGCTTCGACGAGCAACAAGGTTTTCCCATCTGGATCAGCAAATACGGAAAGGTCGTAGCATCCTGGGTATGCCCGGGTATCTGGCAAGGCTTCTCTGAGCATAGCTTTTAGGTCGTCTACCCGACCTTCTTTAGCTTCGAGTTCAAAGAGGACCAAAGTCATATGTTCTCTCCTTTAAGACTGTTCTTTAGGGATGGGGAGGCCAGAATCTAGGATGGGTCGTGATCCCGTGCTATGCCATTCTTAACCCCCAGGGATGTACTCGACCAACTCCAGACTGGTGACAGTCGTCATCGGCATGGTCATCGATGCACCATCTGGTCCGGACATGGTCATCGTCATCTTATTCGTGGTGATCGATGAGAGTATTAAGCCGCGATCTAGTTCGAAGATCAGTGAGCCGGTCATCTCGGCATCTACGTCCATTTCCATTGGTAGTCCTGCCAGACCGTCAGGAGCATCAGCGACGATCTCTCCGGTGCTTGAAAGGAGTGCTACCGTCTTTCCGTCACGCTCCTCTACCTGGTCGAGAACGAAGGTGAGGTTATTGGTCACTTCCCCTAGAAGCGGATTGGGCATGGTGGACGAGGTTTGCCATGAGTCGCCTGGACTGACTGGGTCCGTGGGAAGTATCTGCATGCCCTGCTGAGCAATTTCGATGAGGATGTCAGCGTTAAACATTTCATCTAGCATCGGTGCGGCTTCAGGCGGGGAGGAGGCTCGCATGGCCTCAACGAGTTCTTCGATCCCTTGCACTGATTTCACAGTACCGTCCGGTCCTACGACCATGGAATAACTCTGTCCCACCATAGCTGCTGCCCCCAGAATCGCCGGGTCAGTGGGAATGTCACCAGTGTCTGAATCGTAAAGCTGGTTTCCAGCAGGGCCGATCCCTTCCATACGCATATGTTCGGTTGTGACCATAAGCGTGGCATCTCCACTCAGATCGACACTCTGTACTGTCTGGCGCATTCTTACTGTCTGGTCCATTACTTGTGAGCTGAAGCCACCGGGCATCGACATTTCCATACGGTTGGTCATCTGCATGACGATTTGGCTACCCTCCTGGAAGCCCAACTTCAGCATGATCTCCTGAGCGGAGACGGGCGTAGGGGTCGACATGGCCAGGATCGTCCAGATCGCAAACAAACTGGATCGCCTTATTCCCGGATGGAAATGGAAGGTCGTCATATTCGTATCAGGATTAGTGGGTGGATTATCTGCATTCCAGTGAAATTGGGCAGGGAAGCTTATGGGAGGGTGTTTCATAATGCTATCCAGAAGATGCGGGGGCAGGGGAGCTAGGTACTAAGCCGTCTCAGCACAGTCGCATAGTTGTTGAAGATGTCTTCCTCACGTTCGTGATGTCCATCACGGATGACCCATTTTCCGCCCACCATGACGTTCTGAACGGGTGTATCCTCGCCCGAGAAGATCCATGAATCGAGGATCTCATCACCCGTTCGTCCCACGAGGACAGGATGATTCTCATTGAGACTAAGGATGTCGGCGCGCTGGCCTACTTCGAGCCCCCCTGTCGATCTCCCGGACGCCTGTGACCCACCGGTCCAAGCATGTTCAAGGAGTGCTCTTCCCGTAGATCGGTCTTGAGTGCCAGCTGCGATGTTTCGCTCCTGCCGAGCGATTCTCTGTCCATATTCGAGTAACCGAAGTTCGGCGATGGGGCTTACACTGACGTGGGAGTCCGTGCCCACACCCCAGTTGCCTTCGGCCCCAGCATAATCCTCGAATGGAAACAATCCGTCACCTAGATTCGCCTCGGTAGTCGGGCAAAGTCCCACCACAGCCCCTGAAGCTGCGAGAGCGGTTGCCTCCTCAGCTGTCATGTGGGTTGCGTGGATAGTGCACCAATGTTTATCGACTGGCACGTTCGTGAGGAGCCACTCTACTGGACGCCCGCCCGACCATGCCACGCAGTCGTTCACTTCTCTCGTTTGCTCGGCTACGTGAATATGAATTGGCCCCTCATTATCGATATCCCGGAATGAGCTGACAGCGTGGGCAAGATCTTCGGGCGCAGCCGCTCGAAGTGAATGGATAGCTAATCCGATCCGATATTGCGGGTTCTTCGCTGTGGAGTCCTGCAGCGAAGCCAGGTCACCAAGAAGGTCATCGACATCGGCTACGAAGCGTTTTTGTTCCGGAGCTGGTGGCTTATTGCCAAAATCCGAAGAGCGATAGAGCACAGGGAGGAGTGTCGTACCGATACCTGCTTGATTAGCGGCACTCAGGATTCGTCGGCCCATCTCCACCGGATCTTCATAGCGGCTGCCATCGATGTGATTTCGGAGATAGTGAAATTCGGTCACTGAAGTGAAGCCATGGCGAAGCAGCTCCACATACAACTGGGAGGCGATCGCTTCCACATCTTCCGGAGACAAGCGTTCCAAGAATGCGTACATGCGTTCTCGCCAAGACCAAAATGTGTCAGTGTTGGAACTGCCTCGCTCAGCTAACCCGGCCATCGCACGCTGAAATGCATGTGAGTGAAGATTGGGTACTCCTGGCACAGCGATGCCGGGCACACTCTCGCACCCAGCGGAGGATGCTCCGGACGTGATCGCCTGGATCCAACCATCCTCTGAGACGGCAATTCTGACGGAGGTTTGCCAGCCTGAGGATAGAAATGCAGAGTTGAAAAATAGGTCGGTCATGGCCATCGAGTGTAGATTGACATCGCAAGTTAGCGCCAATGGGGAGTTGATGTGGTCTCCTGCGATCTACTAATAGAAAATGCTATGCTCGCTACGATGGATGAAAGCGAGCGAAGTGCTTTGCCGTATGGGGAAATTGCCGATGGTGCGGCAGCGATTTCAGGAGATCGAATCGAGTGGATTGGGGCTATGTCCGAACTCTCTTCAGGACTAAGGGAAGGTGCAGCGAACATTCTGGATGCCAAAGGGCGTTGGGTTACTCCCGGGCTGATCGATTGTCACACTCATTTGGTATTTGCTGGCAATCGAGCCCGAGAGTTCGAAATGAGACTTCAGGGCACTAGTTATGAGGAGATCGCGCGTGGTGGAGGAGGCATAGCTTCAACTGTTACAGCCACACGCACAGCGACAGACGAAGAACTTTTTTCGGGTGCTTCGAAGAGACTTGGCACGTTGGGGTCGTTCGGTGTAACAACGGTTGAAGTGAAATCGGGCTACGGTCTTGATGTTGAGACAGAGTTGCGCATGCTGCGTGTAGCGAGAGGTCTAGGTGTAGAACACCCAATGACGGTTCGAACAACATTTCTTGGAGCCCATGCTCTTGCTCCCGAGTACGCGGGTGATCGTTCGGGATACATTGACCTCGTCTGTGAAACCATGATCCCGAAACTGATAGACGAGGGATTGGCTGACGGGATTGATGCTTTTTGTGAGGGAATCGCGTTCACTCCCGAAGAATGTGAAAGAGTATTCGCAGTCGGGACTCAGCACGGGCTTCCCATTAGAGTGCATGCAGATCAGCTATCGGACTCCGGGGGGGCAGCTTTAGCGGCACGAGTTGGAGCTGTGTCAGCAGACCACCTTGAGTACGCTTCGGAGGATGGAATCCAGGCGATGGCAAACTCTGGAACGAGTGCCGTGTTATTACCGGGTGCTTTTTATTTCCTGGGTGAAGAGCAGGTGCCTCCAGTTGATGCGCTACGCTTGCATGGCGTTCCAATCGCGATCGCTACCGACTTGAATCCGGGGTCATCCCCGATCAACTCGCCGCTCACTGCCATGAACATGGCTTGTGTCTTGTTTGGACTTAGCCCAGAAGAGGCGCTATGCGGTATGACCCGCAGCGCCGCCAAAGTTCTTGGAATGTCTGGTGATCGGGGTGTGTTGAGAGCGGGCTCCTGTGCCGATTTGGTGGTCTGGGATATTGATCACCCATCCGAACTTTCCTACTGGATCGGGGGGAATCCCTGTGATGCGGTAGTTCAGGCAGGTACTCTGAGATCGTATTAGCGTTCTTCAGTTTCCAGGGCGTCGCGCTCGCCTTGCTGTAGAAGAGGGACGGGATGGCTGGCGGGGCGGTTTCGGGCTCACCTTTGGAGATGTTCTTGGTGTTGCCCGAGCTCTTGGTGCTCTGGATGGGGAAGGGGTGGCCTTGGGTATACGATTGGGTGCAGGTCTGGTCTGAGGAGTTCGTGGAGAAGCTTCAGGCCGAGTTTGCGCCTTCGGAGAACGCCTTCTACCGAGTGAAGGATTATTGAGGGTCCTGTTTCCGCCTGCAGGGTTACGGTCAAAGCTAGGGTAAGGGGACCGGTTACGGCTCTTAGGCTTCACCCTTGGTTTGGTTTTCGAGTTTGGGACTGTACCTCCTCGAATACGGTCTGATGGCCGAGGGGTTCTAGCGGTCGCTCCCCTCGACGCTCCGCCTGCTCTTCGTGGATCAAGGGAAGGATGGTCTGAGGGGGGACGCACAAAGTCAGATGGTGGGGATCCAAATCCCCTGGCCCTAGGTTTTGCTTTCGGTTCTTCAGGATCTCGGGAATCCAAAACGGGGGTTGCTGGCCACCTGCTCGGGGGGCTTGAGTTCCGTGGAACGGCGGAGCGACCTGGGGGTCTGGCTGTACCGTCTCCGTACCCCCTGGGGGAGCCTGCCCGTGAGGATGGACGACGTGTGGCTGTTCGACTGGGTGGCTCAGGTTTAGCAATTTCGGGGACGGCTGGATAGGAAGCAGGGAAATGCCCTCCGAAGCCCGGCTCATCCCAGTATCCGTCCCAGAATGGTGCCCATGGATCTTGGGTCCAATGGGGTCTCCATGGGGGTATGAACGGATCTCTCCAATATGTGAATGCGTGGCTTGGAGGCCTTGAATGAAAGGAGCTCCATACCAAAAATCGATCCCAGGGGCGATAGGTTGACCGGTACGCTAGGCCAGTGAAGAAATCACAGCCCCACAGCCAGTCATTGAAAACCTCCCCAAAAGGATCCCATATGTAATCCCAGCATGGGGTGTATCTCGGGCCGAAGTACCGAGTCGGGTGGTTGCCCCTGGGCCCGGAATAGATGCCATACCCGAATTCGGCGGAGGGTGTGCGGAAGGCCGAACCCACTCCGACATAGCCAGAGGGAGTGTGTGGGAATACTTGCAGCGAAAACCCGCTGAACACTGAATTGCTGACAATTGGACCGGTGACGGCGGTGAATGACACTCCGCTCTGGGCTTCTGCTCCGATCACAGGTAGCCCAATTAAGAAGACCAAAACAGCGCTGGCTCGAACTCTAACAAGCACCTCCATTCTCCCTCAAAGGTTGGTACTATAACCGTAAAATGCACGTACTATACCAGGCTGCCAATATTGTACCTAAACTATTATAGCACAATGTGTTATGGGTGATGGCACGAGTATGGTAATACATGAGTTTATGTCCGATATATTGGACATCTGGAGTACCGAGAGGACACCTATTTCTCCGGGTCCATGGGATGTGTAGAGGGCTTGGTCGATCCTTAGCCCAGGGTACTCATTGCGGAACGACTGTACGTATAACACTTGATCGTAGGCATTATTCGTAAAAGATTTGTTCTGTCCGACCGATGCGGTATGCGTCGGTACCAGTGTGGCCTCCTGGCCAGCTGAAGAGGACCGGTCCACAACTCCTGATTAATTCGGGGTTTCCACCGAAGGCGTTTGTGAGGGGAATTACTCTCAGGAGGCGCCAGGTAACGTAAAAATGGATTCAGACGTGTCAGAATCATCAGAAGTTCAACCGATATTAGACGGCTTCGCTGAGCCAGAAACTCAGGCTGCACCAGAGGCTCAGTCAGAAGCCCCTAAGGCTCCAGCCCAATCACAGGCCGACAGCGAAGGTGCCGTTGCGCCAGAAACTCAGGCTGCACCAGAGGCTCAGTCAGAAACCCCTGAGGCTAAGCAGAGACCACAGAATCGACAGAGCAACAGTGGGCAAGGACATCGTCGCCGTCGCCGGCGAAGGCGTCGCAAACCTCGCGGGCAAAGTCAGCACCAGTACAGTGAAGAAGAACTCAAGGCCCAGCTTCCAGACGATCCCGAACAGCTCGAAGCAGAATCACGTCCTCTAGGAATCCTTGAAGTACTGGGTAGCGGGTCAGGTTTCGTGCGCCGGAGGGAATCTGGATACACTCCGGGCAATGATGATATTTACGTCGGATCACGAATGATCCAGCGGTATGGCCTGCGCACTGGTGATGAATTGGTTGGAATCGTTGGTCGCAGTGCGCGGCCAGGGAAGAGTCCTCCGTTAGCACACCTTGCTCGGGTCAATGACCATCCTGCTGACGAAGCAACAAGGCGGCCCGACTTTCAGCAGTTAAGCGCGATGCACCCTGACGACCAACTCGTTCTTGAGTGTGGAAGGGAATTCCTTGGACAGCCAGATTACACCAATCGAGTCATTGATCTGATTTGTCCGTTCGGTAAGGGTCAAAGAGCGATGATCGTTGCACCGGCCAAGGCTGGGAAAACGATGGTGCTTCAGGCAGTGGCTGAGGGCATTGTAAAGAATAATCCAGAATGTCATCTCCTTATTCTTTTGGTGGACGAGAGACCCGAGGAGGTCACGGAGATGGAGCAGTGCGGATTTGGTGAGGTGATCGCCTCAACTTTTGATCGCCCAGCCGAACGACACTGCCAAGTCGCTGAGATAACACTCGAGCGTGCACGCAGACGTGTAGAACAGGGAGAGGACGTCGTCATCATCCTCGACTCGATTACTCGTATGGCGCGTGCTTATAACTCGGTCAAAGCAGGCAGCGGCCGGACACTCTCTGGTGGTCTAGATTCGAACTCGCTAGAGAAGCCGAAGCGTTTCTTGGGGAGTGCACGAAAGATCGATCCAACTCAAGGTGGCGGCTCTCTTACGATCATTGCTACCGCATTGGTTGATACTGGCTCTCGGATGGACCAAGTCATTTTCGAAGAGTTCAAGGGCACCGGAAATAGTGAACTTGTACTGTCTCGGGAATTAGCGGATCGAAGGATCTATCCGGCGATCGACATCCCAGCGTCAGCTACGCGGAAAGAGGAGCTGCTTCTGGATGCTGACGCTCTCTGGCTATCGCATGCCATGAGGCGCCAGCTCTCTGGGTCTAACTCATCAGATGGAATGCAGGAGTTGCTTGGAGCGATGAGAAAGACTTCAAATAATCAGGACCTTATTGATTGGGCTCGTAGTCAATAGAATCATTAGGACCTTGCAAGAGCTGAAGTAATCGATCCAAGCTCTTTTCCAACTCTGCGCTTTGAACTCGGTCCATAAAGAGGGCCCAGTAACCCATCAAAGGGTTTGCGCCGAGGTCACCAGATTCTCGCCAGATAATCCTGGTATCCCCCTGTTCGGGACTCAATTCGAGCATTCCATCGATATGCATTGTGCCACCCTGCATTTGCACTTGATATCGAATCACTTTTGCTGCTTGAGCTTCTACGATCGTGAATGCACCGGTCCCTAGTTCTGGATCATCCCAAGTAAACCCTGATCCAGCCCCGCTTGACGGTCCTATCATCTGTACACCACTATCGGGCCAGATCGTCCATTGACTCCAGTCTGAAGGGGAATCCAGACGTAGAAACGTGTCTTCAGGGGATGCCGGCAAGCGTGCTGATGCTTCCGCACTCCAGGTACCAGGTAGAAGTACTCCAATAAATAGAAACGAGATCAGGAGAACTGCAGCACCTCCTAGGATTGTCACTCCTGGGCCAAAAGGGCTCCTCATTCGCTGTTGGTCTCACTAAGCTCAAGATAAGGCAGCTCTAGGGAGCCCGTATGGTGGCATCCATCACATGCTATGGGGTGAGGGTATCTTAGAGGGCCTGATTTCACGGATAGCGTGATCTCGCACTTAGGACAGCTGCCCTTAACAGAGTGCAGTGTAAATCGCTCTAACCAGCGTCTGCGTGCGAGGATGAATCCCCCTGTAAGTGCGCCTATTGTCCATACACCGTGCGGGGGAATGAAGATGGCGAAGCTCGCTACGACTGAGAACAGAACTAGAATCCTTACAGCGCCTCCCACGCGCCATGCTCTCGTCCTAGGCAGTAGGGAAACCACACATTGTGTGGAAGCAAACCCGAACAGCTTGATCAGACTTGCTACTTCTTTGCGCTTACTTCGGTCTGGACGAAGTTTGGACTCAGACAAGAGAGGTCAGGAATCAGGCTTAGTTGTGCCCAGTTAACGCGAACTCACGGAGGCGCTCACCGGCGGCTTCGAGTGTCTTGATCGTCTTGCAGAACGCGAACCGTACAATTGAACGTCCCCTTTCCGGGACACTAAAGAAGCTGGAACCCGGTACAGGAGCTACGCCTCCATCCTTGGCGAGCTTCTTGGAGAAAGTCGTGTCGTCCTCTGATGAAAGACTACTGAAGTCTGCGAGCACATAATACGCGCCTTCTGGTATACTAAATTTGAAGCCGGAATCCTTGAGCGCTGAGAGGAAGACGTCGCGTCGCTCCCGATAATCTATTGTCAGTCCCTCGTAGTAGCTTTGCCCCAGTTCACGGATACCAACGGCGCATGCTTCTTGTAGAGGTGCTGGCGCACCAACGGTCAGAAAATCATGCACCTTGCGGATGGCATCAGTCAGATCAGGCGGGGCGATGATTGTACCTATTCGCCATCCGGTCACGCTGAAGGTCTTTGAGAGACCACTTATGATTATGGTCCGATCCCGCATTCCATCGAAGGTAGCCAGAACGTGATGTTCTCCTTCGTAATAAATGTGCTCGTAGATCTCATCCGTGATGGCCAAGATGTCGTATTGGAGACAAAGGTCAGCGATCATCTGAAGCTCTTCGAGATCGAAGACCCTACCTGTCGGATTATTAGGTGTGTTGACCACAATAGCCCGAGTTCGATTGGTAATGAGCGCCTCTAAGTGATCTTTCTCAAGGCGGTATGCTGGAGCCTCTAATGTGAGGAAAACTGGCGTGGCATCTGATAAAACTGCATCGGGTCCATAATTTTCATAAAAAGGCTCTAAGATAATCACTTCATCACCGGGTTCGATGATAGAAAGCATCACAGCCGCCATGGCTTCAGTGGCGCCGCATGTGACAGTGATCTCTTGTTCGGTATTAACCTCCATGCCATAGCGTTCGGCATACTTCTCTGCGAGCGCTTGTCGAAGATTTACCGTCCCCCAGGTGATCGCATACTGGTTGATGTCGGCACGGATCGCAGCACATGCGGCTTCCTTAAGAAGTTCTGGTGCTGAGAAATCAGGAAAGCCTTGAGCGAGATTGATAGCGTCGTGTTCGTGTGCCACTCGTGTCATCTCACGAATAACGGACTCTGTGAAGAGATGGGTCCGGCGGGCTGTTCGTGCCTGAGAATTAGCCATCTTAGCTCTGGGGAAGCAGGAAAATACTGATCAGGGATCTGTAGCGTCGAAGGTCAAAACAAGACCATTACCCTAAGTCATACTTCAAATAGCGGGTCGGATCATATAGCAGGACTGACTCATATCCGGAAGAGGTAGCTGAGTTTAAGGAAGAGCCCTTCTTCAACCGGGCTCATCGTTGAAACTCGATAGGTTCTCTCACCCTCCATCAGTCGACTGAAGCCGATATAGAAGATGGTTCCCGGGGAAGGCTCGTACTGAAGTAAGAATTGTCCCTGAAACTCCCCGGTCGAGCGGGGCCCTTGAGCCTGGCCGAAGATGGTCAGTTGGTGACCAGTAGCTGGGTCCTTAAGTGCCTCACGTTGATCGAGGTCATATTGCAGGATCATCCGTGCCATTAAAGCTCTACTGAAGAGGTATTGAGCTTTGATATTTGTTATATGCACAGTCGAATAGATTTCGTTTGGAACCATAGCGTGCTGCTTACTTGAGTCTCTAGAAATCTTTGAGAATGTATGGTCCAACGAGAGTTCGAGGCGATCTGTTGGGCTCCATTGAATCTCGGGTCGTGCTTGTAGCTCGAATCCCCGAGAGGCTTCTGCAAAGATGGCTGTCTCTCGGGCCATGAAGCTCCCGTTAAGGCTAAATTCGTTAGTCAGCCTTATCCTAGGAAAAACCATGAACGCCTTCAGATTTTTGAGTGCTTCCGGTGTTAGGAAAGGGCTTTGGGATCCATCTTCGTCTAGGGTCGCATAGTTGGCATACCGTTCAGGTTGGAAACGAAAATATCCGTTCCTGATCATGAAAGTGAGAGTTCTCCCACCCCGGAATGTGAAGCTCGGCATGACGTTCAGCTCGTGCTCGAATAAGCCGGATCCACTCCAAAACTCATTGTGGTCGAAGAAGTTTTGGGCGGAAGCAGTGATCGACGTTCGCTCGAGGATAGCTCCAGGGGGACCGAATCGGTTCACGGTCATCCTGGCATCAAGCTGGGTGTCACCTGCCCGTGTAATGAATCCACTTCGTGCCCTGAAATCCGGGTGAATATCTGTAAAGGTCACATTCCAAGTGAATTCCCGACCTGACCGATCAATAGACGCCATGACAAGTGGACTAAACCCGGTTGATTGAGAGTCCATATCTGAACGGTCTACACTGCCAGCCACCTGAGTAGTTAAGGCGTAGCGACCACCCAAGAGGAGGCGCACATCACCCGACACCACGCGATTGAATGCTCCTGAGCCGTCTGTCATGTCCCGCCCGGTATAGAGCACCCCGATTGTCGAGCCGGTACCGATATCCCCACGTGCGCGGAGTATATTGAAGCGTGCTCTGCCGCTGCCCCCCATAATTGAGCTTGGACTGTCATCCAGTGCTCCGATATAACCGATATTAAAGTTGCCGAGTTTCCCGGTGAGTTTTAAGCCACCGACTGGGTCAACGATTTGCCTAGTGTAAACAAGCCGTTGAGGTGTGTTGAAAATTTCCGTGCCGTTGAGGAAAAAAGGCCTCTTCTCGGGAAAAAAGAGCGCAAACCGCTCATTGACTGTGATCTGGCTAACATCAGCTTCGATTTGAGAGAAATCCGGATTGTAAGTGCCATCCAATACCATATTCTGCGTGACACCTATTCGGGTATTGAACCCGAATTCACCGTCTGGGTCGCTTTTCAGGAAAGTTCCCGTGGTATTTGTCCCTGTCCGAATCCCTGTCGCGACTGGGTTTAGCTCGACCAAACGCCGGGGGTGAATCTCTTGTAGGCCGACGAGACGCCCACTCTGTCCGAGAGAACTTGATACATCCTTCGTAAGAGGAGCCCAAGATTGGCGGAATCGGGTGCGCTTAACCTCTCTGGTTACCTGAATGCCCCAGGCCTGCTCCGGGGTTTCACGGAAGCGTAGGGACACGTATGGAATCCGGATTTCTCCAGTCCAACCCTCACTGTCGACGATCCCTTCAGAATCCCATATGAAATCAGGATTAAAGTCTACCTGAAATACCCGCCCTCCATAACTTCCGCCGCCAAAACTGCC
>DCAZ01000021.1:1205-6755 GCA_002313925.1 Gemmatimonadales bacterium UBA1120 | reverse complement strand
CCGAATCCGCTAGAGCTGCCTTCTACGATGAGGCCATCGGACTGCAAGCCGAGTGGGTTAATTGCGAATGCGTATGCTTGCCGCCGGTCATCGAAGGTATCCAGGATGATCCGGACCCAATCATCGTTATAGGTTATACGGTCACGTTCACCGAAGCGTGCCAAAATCTCATCCGGATCACTATCGTACGCGCGAATACCGAAATAGATGGCCTCATCCGTGTAAAATATCCGGATCTCTGTGGGCTCTGATGGCTCGACCCCTTCAACGGGAACGTATTGAGTAAAGCCCCCAAGAATTGCAGCTGTGCTCCATGCTTGCTCATCCAAAAGCCCGTCGACGTTAATACCCGGATCAACTAGCTTCGGCGGGCTGACCTCGAGCTCACCCATACGTCCGTTATAGCGTATTGAGTCAGGTTCGGTGCCCAGGGTGGCCAGGAGGAAGAGCTCAGTTAGCATATGAGGCATTGCCTGGGCGAGAACGCAGCTAAATTGGATGTTTGAGTAAACATCTAAGAACCCGCTTGAGCACTAAGGACACGTTGTTCAGCGCGGAGGCTAGCACAAGCAGTTGAGTAGATGAAGGCTTTATGAATCACGTCCTGACTTGTTGGGCGCCGGAGGCGCTAGCAGCGTTGTGAAACGAAGCCTAATCTGAAGCCTGCCAGATGACTGGCATTCGTAAGACACGTATTAGGAGCATCCGATGAAGCAAGGCCTTCTGTGGAGTTTTCTTGTAATCACTTTGACAGGATTTTCGCTGGGTGCGCAGGAGCGTCCCGATCTATTCGGGGGCATGCGAGCGAGAGAGATTGGGCCAGCCGGGATGAGTGGCCGCGTCTCCGACGTCGAAGTCGCGTTAGCCGACCGGAATATCATCTATGTAGGAGGTGCAACGGGCGGTCTATTTCGATCTGAAAATGGCGGTATCAGTTGGACTCCTGTCTTTGATGATCAAGATGTTCTCGGTATTGGGGCTATCGCCGTATTCCAGCCGAACCCCGATATCGTTTGGGTCGGCACGGGCGAGGGGAATCCACGAAATAGTGCTGGAGTCGGGCGGGGCCTCTTCAAATCAATAGACGGAGGTCACACGTGGCGACTGATGGGACTTCGCCAGTCCGAAAGGATCCACAGAATCATCACGCACCCCACTGATCCAGACATCGTATATGTAGGAGTAATGGGACCCGCCTGGTCGGATGGGCAGGAACGTGGCCTTTACCGCACGCTTGATGGTGGAAGGACGTGGGATCGGATTCTCTGGCAAAACCCTCGTAGTGGTATCGCAGATGTGGTCATGGATCCTTCTAATCCGGATAAGCTCTTTGCTGCGATGTGGGAGTTCCGGAGAGATCCCTGGTTCCTCACGTCCGGGGGTCAGGGTTCAGGACTATTCGTGACCTACAACGGTGGAGACTCGTGGGAACAGCTGACATCAGAAGACGGTTTGCCAGAGGGTCAGCTGGGAAGGATTGGATTGGCGATAGCGCAATCCGATCCGAACGTAGTCTATGCACTAGTGGAGGCGGAGAAATCCGCACTCCTGCGGTCTGATGATGGTGGACGAAACTGGGTAACAATTTCTGATAATCCAGGGATTAACCCGCGTCCGTTCTATTACGCTGACATCCGTGTAGACCCTAAGAACGAAAATCGCATCTACCGTTTACATGGGTCCATTGATGTTAGCCAGGACCAAGGACGGAATTGGGAGACCGTAGTTCCCAGTCAGATCATTCATGGGGATGTCCATGAGCTTTGGATTGATCCGGAGAACCCTCAAAACATGATTCTTGGTGAAGATGGAGGAATTGCGTTCACTGCAGACCGCGGGGACACCTGGCGTTTTGTAGAGAATCTTCCTTTGGCTCAGTTCTACCATATATCAGTTGATAACGCCCTCCCATTTAATATCTACGGTGGATTACAGGATAATGGTTCATGGTATGGGCCCAGCACTGTTTGGGAGAATAAAGGCATACTGAATGCACACTGGTTCCGGGTAGGGGGAGGAGATGGATTCAGCGTGATGCCTGACTTTTCAGATCCAGATCACTTTGGGTATTCCATGTCCCAAGGTGGTAACCTCCAGCATTTTGATAAGATGACTGGGGCCCGGCGTAGTATTCGGCCAGTCCATCCGGATGGGGATGAACTCAGATTCAATTGGAATGCAGGATTGACTTCGGATCCCTTCCAAACTGAAAGGATTTACCTTGGGAGCCAATACCTACATCAGAGCACAGATCAGGGAAGGAGTTGGCAGATCATATCCCCCGATCTGACGACTGATGATCCAGTAAAGCAGCGGCACTCCGAGAGCGGGGGATTAACGATCGATGCATCGGGTGCGGAAACACACACCACGATCATCTCAATCGGTCCCAGTTTCCTAGAAGAAGGCCTCATTTGGGTCGGTACAGATGATGGAAACGTGCAGGTCACTCGAGATGGAGGTAGCAGTTGGGAGAACGTGCGAGACAGCATCGAGGGATTACCGCACGGTATCTGGATTCCAGACGTACAACCCTCTAAACACCAACCTGGCAGGGCCTATCTCGTTGCTGAAGATCATCGGCGAGGTGATTGGACTCCCCACGTTTACGTCACTGAAGATTATGGTTTGACGTGGGCATCCCTTTCGTCGGAGAACATTGACGGATTCGTGCATGCAATTGAGGAAGATCCAGAAAATCCAAACCTACTTTTCCTCGGTACTGAATTTGGACTCAGAGTAAGCCTTGACCGTGGTGATAGTTGGATGAGGTACACATCTGGTGTGCCGGCTGTACCAATTAGGGATCTGATTGTGCATCCGAGGGATGGTGATCTTGTCTTGGGTACGCATGGGCGTGCCTTGATCGTGCTGGATGACATTCGTCCGCTGCGTGAGCTTGCCTCAGATCCAACAGTCCAAAATGCGATGGTGCATGTCTTTTCCCCACCACCGGCGTACGATGTGAACATCGCCGAAGCGATAGGCTACCGCTCTACTGGCCATGCGATGCAGCAGGCTGAGACGCGACCTAATGGGGCTCTCATCAGTTTCTGGTCGGTAGAAGGTGGCCAGGGACAGGTAACGGTGACTAGTGAATCTATGGATACCGTCTATTCGAGAGCTATTTCTGCCAACGTAGGAGTGACTCGATTTTCCTGGGATCTTAGACCGGGGGGAGAGGCTGACCCAATGCGATTCCCTGAACAAATGAGCGTTTTTCCGGGCACCTATTCCGTCACGGTATCAATTGGTGATGTCTGGTCCGGGTCGAACTTGGAAGTAAGTGGGGACCCGAGGAATCCAAGAGATATTGAGGACCTTCTCGCCAAGAGAGAAGCCTTGGTCATGATGGCTGAGATAATACGGAGCGTGGACGAAGCCAGGGAAGAATTGGAGCGACTAATGCTTGGTGTCGAAAGAGTGTTGGAGACGCTTGATGAGAATGAAGATGATTTAAAGGAAGAAGGGCGTAACCTTCGGGAGGCATTGCGTGCGCTCAATCAACGTCTATTTACTGGTCCTGAATGTCAGGGATCTTGCGGTGGCGACATCGTAGCTAGTGTTGTTGATCAACCTATTGGTAGAATCACAGGTGAAGATGGGGCTCCATCGGAGAATACCCGAACCATGATTAATCAAGCAGTAACAGCGGCCGAGACCATAAGATCGGAGCTTGCTGCTATCACTGACGGTAGCGTGGCCGCTTATAGAGAGGCGCTGATCTCATCTGGGTATACACCTATCGGGGGTGCACTATGAAACTGCGCGCACTTGTTTTGAAGGCCTGTCTGTTCACTCTTTGTGCTTGCCTAGCGCGCCCCGCTCCGGCCGATTCACAAGAGTCAATAAAACTCTTCATCTCGGTCGATCTAGAGGGGATTGGGGGCGTTGGATCGCCATTGATGACGAGTAGTGGTGGTAAGGATTATGGGATCTCTAGACAATACATGACCCAGGAAATCAACTCAGTTGTGGCTGCGATTTTCGAACACATTCCGAATGCTGATATCCTCGTGAATGATTCTCACGGCGATCATCAGAATGTGCTACACGGAGAGCTTGATCCTAGGATTAGCTACATCCAGGGATCTATTAAGCCGCTTGGAATGGTGCAGGGGCTCGACTCTTCCTTCGATGGCGCAATTTTCATTGGATATCATGCTAAGGCGGGTGATCCAGATGGGTTTCTTGCTCACACGGGGAGTGGTTCAGTCAAAGGTTTGTGGCTAAACGATGTGGAGGTAGGCGAAGGTGGAATGAACGCGGCATTTGCCGGCAGCCTTGGAGTGCCCGTGATCCTCGTATCAGGGGATTCAGCCGCTGCAGCTGAATTAGGCCAACTCCTCGGATCTGAAACAGTGACCACAAAGACGGCAGAAACCCCTTCGTCAGCTCGCCTCCGACACCCCGATGTGGTCAGGACTATGTTACGCGAGATGACAGAAGTCGCACTCGATCGACTTAGGAGTAATGGGTTCAGCCCTCTAGAACTTGGATCACCCGTTGAAATCAGAATGCGCTTCACGTCAACGACTCATGTGGATGTACTCCAATCGATCCCCGGAATGTCAAAGGTAGATGGCTACACGGTCAGATATATGGCCCGTAGTATGGATGAAGCATACCGCTTGATCCGATTGATGTACCGGTTCGTGAGCGCTTGAACGCAACAGCTAAATAGGACAGCTACGTGATGCGTAAAGCCCTACTCTGGGCTTCAACAAATCCTTTTCTGGCCGAGCGCCTGCCGAGAATAGGTTTCGTCAAGCGAGCTACTAGTCGGTTTATGCCTGGCGAGAGCCGGGAAGAAGCCCTCACAGAGGCCGATGAGCTATCGACAAAGGGCATGGGAACTCTCGTCACTCTACTTGGTGAGAACCTCAACTCGATTGATCAGGCTGACGCTGTGCTGGATGAGTACCTCGGTGTATTACAGGATGCGAGTGAAGCCGGGCTTGATCTTGAAGTATCGGTAAAGCTCACACAATTAGGTTTGGACTTCGGGCCAGAGGTCGCGCAAGAAAGACTTAGGCGACTGGCCGCATCTACTCCGTTTCTTGTGTGGATCGACATGGAAAGTTCTGACTACGTCGATGTGACACTGGAGGTTTTTAGGAACGTGATGCTTACGAACACCAACCTGGGCTTATGTCTGCAATCATA
Source organism: Gemmatimonadales bacterium UBA1120 (assembly GCA_002313925.1). Lineage (GTDB taxonomy): Bacteria > Gemmatimonadota > Gemmatimonadetes > Longimicrobiales > Gaopeijiaceae > UBA1142. The sequence goes on along the minus strand of DCAZ01000021.1, from coordinate 1,589 downwards.
CCTTCGGCGGAGTGAGAATGATCTCGAAAGCCTTCTTCCACTGGATCCATCTATTCGGCTTGTAAAGGGCGCGTACAAGGAACCCAAAGAAGTTGCATATCCCCATAAGCGTGAAGTTGATGAGCACTACTTCCGACTTTCTAGAGTTCTTCTCGAGGCCCGACTTAATGGTGGTATGGCAAGGCCGGTGATTGCTACTCACGACACTCGGATGATTGAGTCTGTGAATCGTATGGCAGCTGAAATAGGTGTCGGGAAAGACGATTACGAATTTGCGATGCTTTACGGCATTGAACGCCGCGAGCAATATAGATTAGCCAACTCAGGGCACGTGGTTCGGGTGCTGATTAGTTACGGCTCGTCTTGGTTTCCTTGGTATATGCG
>DCAZ01000021.1:0-903 GCA_002313925.1 Gemmatimonadales bacterium UBA1120 | reverse complement strand
CTTGGTTTCCTTGGTATATGCGGCGTCTAGCTGAGCGACCTGCAAATGTATGGTTTGTGGCCAAGCAACTCTTTCGCTCGTGAACCTGGAAAGCGAAAACTTGGAAACGGGGATCATTCACAGTGATGTAGATAGAGATCCCCGCCGATGGACTATGTTGGCTGTCGTCTCGTTTGGAATGTTGCTATCACTGACATCCTGGATGACCGCAACTGCAATCGGTCCAGAACTACAACTCAAGTGGTCACTTTCGTCGAGCCAGCTGGGTTGGCTCACAACGATTGTTCAACTTGGGTTTGTCTTAGGAACGGCCTTGGGGGCGATACTTAACTTGGCCGATGTACTTCCATCGAGGACATATTTCGCCCTATCCGCGTTCTTAGCAGCAGCGTCGAATGCCGTTCTTCTCACGGCGGATGGGTTTAATGAAGCCCTACCAGCGCGTTTTCTCACAGGATTCTTTCTCGCTGGAGTTTATCCTCCGGGCATGAAGATGGTCTCGACTTGGTTCCAGTCGGCTAGAGGCTTAGCTATTGGCACTGTGGTCGGAGCCCTGACGGTGGGTAAGGCTGCACCATATTTGCTCAAGGCGGTCGGAGGTACTGACACAATCTTTGTAATCGCTGGTGGATCGATTGCCGGACTTTTTGCGACCCTCCTGATTGCTACTGCCTACCGAGACGGTCCATATCCTTTTCCTAGCCGGGCGTTTGAATGGAGTCGGGTCGGAAAGCTTTTGAGGCACAAAGAAACCATGCTCGCGACCGGAGGCTATCTAGGACACATGTGGGAGCTCTACGCCATGTGGACCTGGATTTCTGCGTTCCTATTCGCTGCAGCGGCCGGAGCGGTGTCGGATACGATTATAGATCTAGTCGTATTTGGTACGATCGCGGCGGGGGC
>DCAZ01000086.1:21769-29608 GCA_002313925.1 Gemmatimonadales bacterium UBA1120 | reverse complement strand
CTCTATCCTGTCCGTGACCCGTGATCGAGTTGATCCGACGTTGTTGCCACACGAGAAACAGCGTTGCTCCTGGCCTCCATTCCCACCGAAGCACTGCATTCCCTAGCAAGCTTCGGTAGCTGAAGTCCCGGTCAGAGACTCGGAAGTTGCCAGCGGGTCCTGCTCCGTCAGGGTCGATATTGTAACGCCCATCTTGGTCCTGAATTACCGTCCCCACGTCTGTGCCATATTTCTGGAAGTCAAATGTTCCAGGGGACTGAAATTCTTTCAGTCCACCATAGTCTCCGACTGAGACGAAAGGCTCTACATACAACTGAAGGGAAAGCCTGGGGGAGAATGTGGCATTCACCCTAGTCACCATCGAGAACCGTGTCCGGTCCAATTCACCAAACACATATCTGGATCCAAAAGTTGCAACAGCCAGAGGATCCTCAATCCGCTGCATGTACTGAGCTGTCGAATACGACCTGGTATAAGATGGGCCAAGACTAAACTGGAAAGTTTCCCTGACACGTGCATTCAGGTTGATCTGCACACTCCTGTTCCAATCCCCAGCATCGTTAGATCTCCATGAGTATGTGAGCCGAGGCACTACAGCTTTTCTTCCGTCTGAATTGAGATTGAAGTTCCCCGCAAAGCTGCTCGGAGAACGCGCCATCGGCCCACCCCTGGTAAGACGATCATCATCCGTCCACGGGTCGACCTGAATCCTCAACGAAGTACGCCAGTAGTTAAGGAACTCGAATGAAAGACTACTGTTTACGTTCGCGAAGACTCGCTCGCCTGCGAAGTTCCAGACAGCGTCGGGGCTCATGCTGACATTCCAGGACCGCAGAATCTTCCCGGGATTTATTTCATTGAACTGGTAGTGTGTATCAAAGAGGATGCGGTCCGCGTGTGACTGGAATCCGATATCATTGACCTCGAAACCAGGGCTCACAAACGCAATGCCGTTCCTCATAGTGAAGGTTCCGGCCTGTTTGCCAATGTACCCCATCGCGTAGAAACCCTTCAGCGACGTCGCGAATGGATCCACATCAACATGCTCGGCGTCCGGTCGTTGATAGTAGCGAGCTGATGCCCGCTGCGTGCGCAAGATCTGCTCTGCATCGCCACGCACATAGCTACCAGCGAGGGCTCCGCTAAAGAGCCACATACGGTCAGTCGATTCGTGGGCAAAGTCGATTCCGCTGGAGTACGCGGAAGAATGAAGTCTGTCTACCAGTGTTGTCCCCGAAAGGTCACGATTGAGTGCTGTTCCTATCACTCCGAACCGAGTAGCCCCTCCCTCGACCTGGCGTCGTAATCTCATAATGAAATTATTGGCCGCTGGCTCTACCAGGATTTCGTGAGCTTCCCCATCGGTAGTGGTATAAGAACCCGTTTCCTTCCCGGTAACTGCCTCTAAAATCCCCAGCGACCAACCATCGCCTACTTGGCCTGTAACTTTTGCCGCACCGAGGATGGTTGTGGCATTCGGTACCTGGGAAAAGACTGCAGCCGAGGGAACACGACCTCTCGGTGAGCGACCGATCCTTCGGGAGTAGGCTAGCTGCGGAGGCCGACCGACACTTCCCATCGGTCCACCTTCACTGAAGTTGAATATGCCCGCTCCTTCGACAAAGAAAGTCCGGCGCTCAGAGAAGCGTGTCTCAAAGGCCGTGAGGTTGATCACTGCAGGGTCCAACTCCACCTGCCCGAAGTCTGGGTTGACTGTCGCATCCAGGGTCACGTTGGACGCAAGTCGGTACTTGAGATCCAGGCCGGTCCCTCCAAAGTGATCGGCTCCACTTCGGTACGGGTTATCGAAACCCACACCAAGAGGCTTCTTATTCTCCAGGTACTCGCCACGAGCAACGACATACGGGAGCAATTCCAATCGCTGGCCAGGCTCTATCCCTGCGATTCCATGCAAGTGACCAAACCGAGAGACTCCAGAGCGCTCTAGGTTCGGAGTAAAGGGGTAGGTGGCGTTCTCTTGATTCCGATGAATGTTCCGTTCGATCTGGATTCCCCAAACCTGTTGGTCTTCTGGGCTAAACCGGAGTTGACTGAAAGGGATACGCATTTCTACAACCCACCCCGAATCAGACACAGAAGTCACCACGTCCCAGACTGGATCCCACGATGTATCACCTCTACCGGTTCCATTACTTCTTACCGTTGCATCACCTTTCACCCCGGAAGGGTTTGTCCAAAAACGGTAACCGGTTTCGTGATCGTGATAACTGTCGACTAGAAAGACAAATAAATCTGAATCACCTAATTGAGAATCACGACGCGCTAATCGAGTTGTCACGGGGTTCCGATCACTGAGCTGTGCACCGATGTAGATCGCATCTTCGTCATAGACGATGCGCACCTCAGTCCTCTCGGTTACGGGTTCGCCCTCGAACGGTAGGGTCTGGAGAAACCCTGAAATCGGGGATGCTTGCAACCAAATCTCTTCCTCGAGAAGTCCGTCAACGGTTAAGGATTCACCCGTTTGAACTGCTCTGGCGACCGGTGCCGACTCATGATCATAACCACCTTCCACACCACTACCCTGCCGGCCTCGATCAACCTGTAACGCTGCTACTGGCAAAGAAACCAGAGCCAAAACACCGAGCAAGGAAGAGGTGACCAGCAATCGAGACCAAGAGCACATGATCTTATCGATATGCATGTGGGTGGGCGTCAGAATGTTCGTACAGTGGGCGAAGTACCATATGAGTGTTTACCGAACAGTAACGGGACTTGGCGGCGGAGAACCTCCAACCGGTAGGCTTGTCTGTGCAACCTGTCAGACCAGTCGGGAACTCCTAACGGTTCACCTGTCTTAGGTCCATGGTGACAAGTTGTGTAATTTTTATCTTAACGAAGCTAAAATTTTCACATGACCACAGATTTCCCACTCATTGCAGCCTCAGGCCTCTGCGTCGTGCTGGGTTCAATGACACTGCTTTGGCTCGTCAGCCTACGACTCAAAGACGCCAGCATAGTAGACCCATTCTGGGGCCCGGGTTTTGCAATAGCCGCGATGACCTACTACCTCGTAGACGGTAGCTACCCGAATCGCGGCACTCTGGTCTTGTGCCTTGTTACTCTCTGGGCGGCCCGCCTCGGCTACCACCTATATGTGCGTAACAGGCGGGAGGGTGAAGATCCGCGCTACACAGCAATGCGGACAGCGGGGGGAAGGCTATTTCCGTTGATTAGCCTCTTCACCATTTTCTGGTTTCAAGCCTTCCTACTGTGGGTCATATCCTTGCCCATACTCGGCTCTATAGCCTCACAAGCGCCGCTCGGATTCTTCGACGTTTTTGGGACAATTGTGTTCTTGGTCGGGCTAACTATTGAGTCGGTCGCTGACAACCAACTCGCTCTGTTTCGGGTTGCGCCCGCCAACAAAGGGCACGTACTCGACACAGGGTTGTGGCGTTATAGTAGGCACCCAAACTATTTCGGTGAGGCCGTGCTCTGGTGGGGGCTTTACCTGATAGCTGTCGGTGCCGAAGCGTATTGGACTATCGTCGGCCCGGCTCTGATTACCTTCCTGCTTCTGCGCTTCTCGGGGGTGCCGATGCTTGAGGACGGGCTGCGCGCCTCACGGCCGGGATACTCTGAATACATCAAACGAACGTCTTCATTTGTGCCTTGGCCCCCGAAGAACTAGAGCTTTATACCCACACTATCTGTGAAGCACTGCTCCTAGATGTCGCTCGATTACCTGGTGTAGATCACAATCGCCCCGTTACCGGCGATTGTACCATAACGGAACGAAGCATCAACGGGGTTCAGTACTTCGATCCGGTCGATAAAGTTGGGGTCCATATCGATAATTGCTTGCTCCGGATAAGGCACTGGCACGTCGTTGATAAAGACTGCGGCTGGAGCACATCCCTGCCCTCCGGACCGCCGACTAACTTCGATGCAGAGACCTGGCCTGGGTACACCAGTAACTGCATCAACCGTAGAAATCTCGCGGATCCGCAATCCCGGTGCCTGCACATTTCTGAGTAGGTCAACGGTTGCGGTAGTCCGCGGAAGCAGTGCCTCTATCTCTTCTCGACTGATAAAGTCTGCCCTTTTGGCATCGTTTAGTAAGCTTGTACGCCCGAATCGAGTCCTGGCCGTAACAACAAGACCATCTAGCTCAAGGGCTTCGACAGCCAGCCGCACTTCAATATCAACAACTTCTTCACTGAAGATTGTGACAGAGTCTGTTCGCTCTTCGAAGGCGATATGGTCGGTCGTGACTAGATGCCGACCGGGAGGAAGGTCGTCCATTATGAAGCGACCTTCTTCATCAGTGAGCACAAGACCTTCAGTACCGGCTACCATCACGGAAGCCCCCTGGACTGGCTCTCCTGAAGCAAAGTCTTCTACATAACCGCTGAGGGTCCCTTCCGCAGATACTAACATCACAAGATCCTGGATCTCACCCGAGCCAGCCCCGACCGAGATTACCACAGTTCTCCCCGAGCTTCTCCCGAAGTGAGGCTGGAGATTCATTTCCGTTTCAGCAGGCACGTTACATATACGGAAATAACCACCGTCGTCCGTCTTTACCTCAGTCGGTGTCCGTAAGCCAAATCTTGGTGTGACTGCTGCCTCCAGGATGACTAGTGCTCCAGGCATTGATACACCAGTGAGTGAATCCGTCACAATCCCCGCGACCGCGCCATATCCAGGTCCCGGTTGCTCAATCACACACCAACCCGCAAGTAGCGTCGTTTCCGAAGGCACTGCAAGGTCGATAGTTACTGTCTCACCACTGCGGAATGTGACCTGGCGCGATGGAGGACTCACTCCTAGCTCTTGAAGCCTTGGGTGAAAGAATGAGACCCAGTGTATTCCTACTACAATGCCTTCGAGGGTAAATCTTCCGTCTGGGCCGGCCACCGTCGCGGAGCTAGTACCGATGACCCCCACTCGGGCCCCAGCTAGCGGGCGCATAGACGTACTGTCATAGACGATCCCGCTCAGCTCTGCTGTATCCTGCGCCCTTCCCGGGAGCACAGACGCCGCGGTCACAATCAAGAGAACAGCAAGTGCCCTCACAAAGTGCTGCCAGAAGTTCATCTAATCCCTGATCTCTTCACAAACATGTCAAGCAAGCCATCTCCTAACCATAAACTTAGCTACAGAAAAACTACCAGACCGGGGGGATAGTACCAAGCAAGAGACCTAGGGTTCATAGTCCAATCGCAGCCCATCGGGCTGAGGGCACTTTGGTCACCCCTGCCTTAGACGAACCAGTTAGCTCCAGATATCGAAAAAATCAACTTCTTCAGACGATCTAATAGGAGCCCGAGGTGTACTCCCAGCAGTCAAGTAGTGCAGGAGTAGGCTGGTAGCTTCGCTGGCTAGGATATCTCTTGGCAGCGGGCCATCAGCAACCCGATCCGCTTCAATCATACCCTCTGCCGCCAGAAGACCGAGTCTCACCGCGAGCTCCGGCTCCGGGTGCGACATTTCGTCCCGACGCTCAAGCAGGATTCCAGCCACATCCCCTAACACGCTATCTCGAAACCTATTGTAGGCCAGTCCATCTATCCCTCGTGCCTGATCCAGCGCACGCAGGTAACCGGCTCTTGACGCTCCAATATCCACCAGAAGGCCCATTGAACCTTCCGCGATGTGTTGTAAATCGATTTCTGACCAGTCGCGAGCCCTCACAGCGCCATCCCAGCGTTTCAGGGCTTGATCCCACACCCTTTCTCCGAGGTAGTCCAGCAGGTCTTCCTTGCCACTGAACCGAGCATAGAAGGAGCCAACCGACGAATTCGCCCGGTCAACCACGGACTGGACCGTGAGGGCTGTGTAGCCCTGTTCCTCAAGAATCTCCAAGGCGGCTTGAACGATACGCTCAAGAGTGCGTCTAGAGCGTGATTGTTTGGGGGGGTTATGATGTTTGTTAACGGACACGTTGCTAACTCACGACATAAACTAGAATATATATTCTATATACTCTGTTGTCGAGCAGTCCGCAAACCCTTGGCTACTTAAGAACTAGAAGCTTTTGCCATATTCGGGATCGCGCCCTCTAGCTATCTGGCAGTATAGATCACTCTCCCATCTAGATCGTCTGGCATTGTTGCTATGCCTGCTAAATGTGCCAACGTTGGGGCAATATCCGTGGTATAGGCCGGTGCATCTGATACTCCCGCATCAATACCCTTGCCGAAGAAAATCAAGGGGACATGTCGATCGTACCAGTAGGGTGTTCCATGACTAGTCCCATTGGCACTGTATAGCAGCTCGCCTTCCCCATAGCGGGTCTCGACACCATAGCGAGAGAGCGCACCATGCCCTCGCCCAGGGTAGTGGGAATTACGGAAAAGGATAGCGAACGAGTCAACCGGCTCGCCGAGCGTTAATTCCTGGTGCGTATACGCTTTCGCCACAGTTCCTTCCGCCTCTAGCTGTCTAGCGAGCCGTTCAGCAATGTCCTCTGAAGCCCCTCCCTCGGCTACGGCAGCTTGCAGAGCGCTAGAACGGTCACGGGCCTTCTCTCGGGCATTTATCCGATGAGCTGATGTATTTCCCTGTTCTTGTGCGTATTCCGGCATAGTAGCGACACCGTGGTCCGCCGAAAGAGCCGCAACCCACTGGCCTTCTCCTACATTTGCATCGAGGTAGTCGAAGAATTCACCGAGAATGCGGTCTAAGTGTATAAGATTCGAGAGTTGCTCCTGACTGAGTGGCCCAAACAGATGCCCTATGTAGTCCGTGGATGACAACCCGAGAGCAAGGAAGTCGGCACTTCCTCGTTGTCCTAGCGCAAGCTCTTCCATGGCTGCTTTAGCCAATTCTAACACAGCTTCATCAGACTTTGGCGAGTCGAAAACCCACTCATAATGGTCCCGCTCCTCGAGGGAGCTGATGTGTGGAAACGTCGAGCTTCCGCGCCGTTCATAGGTAGCAAAGTCAGGGCGGGCCAGGGATTGGATTTCGACTGGAACCTCCGTGTCCCAAACGCTGTCGGCCACAAGCGTTGTCATGACTTCTTCATTGAAGCCCTGAACCCAACCGGGATATGCTTGAGCGTAATAGTGTGAAGTGACGAAGCGGGCTTCATCGTGGAGCAACCAATAAACATGGGAGTTCGTCTTCCCTGCTAGAGTGATTGCCGAGCGGTCCTTCGCAGATAGTGACACTGTCAAAGCATTATCATCCGCCTCGCGCATCCAATCTGCCAACCCACTACGTAACAAATTCTTAGGGGATCTCCCGGGAACCCCGTCTGCGTCTTCAAACCCTAGGATTGGGCTCTCATCGTCTGCTACGGAGTAGGTTGTCCGCCAATCCTCACCTGTCTGCTGGGACCAGGTGTTGGCTACGATCCCGGAACGAGATGGAGGGACGCCCGTGGAAATCGAGGCATGTCCTGCAGCGGTTTGAGTCACTGCGAAAGGGTGCGATGCGTTTGTATACCGGTACCCGTCATCGATTAAGCGCCGGAAACCCCCCGAGAACGCTTCATCGAACTCGTCAAGCATGTCGCCACGCAGTTGGTCCACAACAATCACGACAACCAGTGAGGGGTCCTCCAATGCCTGGGTACATGCTTGGCCGGCAACCAATACCGCGCCAAGCATGATACTCCCCGCTATATTGGGAATCCTGCTGTTTCGCTTCCTCATTCTTTCCTTCTAGGCGCAGGAGGGACAGTGGGCTAAGTGTATACCTCTAGATTTCAGCCGCCATACCCTACGCTCTCACCTGGTGGCCTTATCATTGGTTCCACCCGATATTCATTAGTACGCTGTTGACACCCCACGTCCTGAAATCTCTATTTCTTGCCCGTGCGTGCTGATATCCACAGTACTAATCCGGCGTAGCTCAGTTGGTAGA
>DCAZ01000086.1:0-21450 GCA_002313925.1 Gemmatimonadales bacterium UBA1120 | reverse complement strand
TAGAGCAGATGACTGTTAATCATCGGGTCGCAGGTTCGAGTCCTGTCGCCGGAGTTCTGGTACATCTTAACTGTAAGTCCGACTAGGACTTACACCGTTCGCTTTGAAATCCAGATTGTCCGGTAGGCGGCGGTACCTACCGCACCTGCAGCGACAAGTATTAACGCGGACGCGAGAAGAGTACCCGGATCAAGGTTACTCTCTTGGCTAATAATCGGGTCAAGAATACCACCCAGGCCCACCAGGAGCAGGCGCTCGGCCCTCTGCATGAGGCCCACATTACATATGACCCCTACGCCTTCACCTTTAGCGCGTGCATAACTGACGAGTAGAGACCCTCCCATCGCGCAAGCAACTATGATCGTTAGTGCTACCGAATAACGGTAGAAAACCGCGAGTCCCACGAACGCACCAACCTCAGCGAACCGGTCTAAAGTGGAATCAAGGAATGCGCCACGTCGTGAAGCTAGCCCCTGAGCTCGCGCGATTCTGCCATCTAAAACATCGACCGCACCACTGAGGAGTATGAGCCACCCCCCTGGGTTGAGATTCCCGGTTCCGAAACAGAAGCCAGCACTTATTCCAAGGGCGACGCCAAGTGCGTTGAACGTGGTGGGTGAAATTCTGAGCCCAACCGCTATGCGCTCCAGGGGACTCAAGAACCAGAAGAGCCAGCTCCGCACGAACGAGCCAAGGAGAAACCTTCCCCGGTCACTGACCTCATTTTGGTCTTCCCGTCGATAAGCTCCACTAACGACGTACATAACTGACGAAACGAGAATTGCACCGACAACGATTACTAGCCCCAAGAGTTCAGAGCTCAAGGTCCAGCCTCATAGGCCAGCAGGTCAGCCACACAAACCGGCAGGTGACTCGACTGTGCTCTGTTACTCACTGGCGAACATCTTTCTTGGGTCTCGAGAGAAGAAATGTGATGCCTCTGGGCCAAAGGAACAGCAGTGGAAATCGACGTTCAAGCCAAGTGAGTTTGATCTTCTTCCCGCTGTGCCGCTCTGCTTTTCTCACGATATATGGTAACCATTCCTCAAAAGTCAGAGTGTGCTTTAGCGTTCGTATTCCCATTCTCAATTTTGACCGCATGAAGTGCCATCGCCACCTAAGTGCTTCCCAAGCGCTAGGGGGTGAGGTTAGTCGATACCTGCCTTCTTCAACTACCATGAGCCCATGTCGTTCTGCGTCAGAAAGTACGGGGCTAAGCACTTGGAGAAAGTGATCCGCCTGCGCCTCATAGGTGTGTTGATGTCTGTCAGTTGCTTCCGGGCGAAACTCTCCTTGGTAGCATACTTCAAGTATACGGCGACCCAAGCCATCAGCATCGACCGGCTCAGTGAGGTAGGGGGCCATCCACGTGAGGACGCGATCTATCGCACCTGTCATGACAGTTTCCACCCATTGCCGGTCTTCATCTGAGGCGACCCAGATGAACGCCATCCTCTGAACCATTCTACCGAGCAGATAGTGATCCTTAGGTCGCGGCCCAAGGGCACGGCCAAGGTGGTTTCGAGTAACCACATGACACTTCGCGACTTTGTCTGTGTCCTCAACCGGTGAATAGGCTATCACGTTGGGAGGTAAAATGTATGCCATGGTTGACATCAAGCGCACTGATCCCCGCATGTGGCCTGAATTCTTGAGGGCAGAATAGAACGCTCTGTAGTCGTCTACCAAGACAATGAAATCGTACGCGCTATACCGGTTGGGTTTCGTCCCGTGGAGGTGTGAACCGTACAGCAATACACACCGCACCTGGCCTCCGCCTGCTTGCACTAGCCCCTCGGCTAGTTCCCGTGCACTAGCCAATCCCAATGCCACTCCATCCGTCATGTGATGGAATCCCCGCGCATCCGGGCAAGGCGGGCTACCATCCGGGTACGAATTTCTTCTATGAACGGATTTGGATCTGCTGCGGGATCATTCCACTCAAGCATGCTTACAAATTCGACTTCGCCATTCATCTCGCTTATGCCCCTCAGGAAGTCCTTGAGCTTCGCATACTTCCAGAATCCGTCTCCCACGAGTATATAGACCTTCCAGGCTCGAACCTGGAGAATCCGCCGGAGCCCCGCTTTCTTGAACCGCCCAATATCGCCATCCCTTGTCCTCGTCCCCTCCGGAAAAATCGCTACTGGCACCTCTGCCGTGCGGGCCACCTCACTCAGATCATCAGTCCTGCCGAGGGCGTCTCGCCGGTTTGCCGCAGGGTCAACGACTGGGTATTGATAGAGCCTGATCATGTGCGAGATTAGCGGAATCCAATGCCGGTATCGCTTACGTGTGACAATTAAGGGGTATCCACCTCGCACTGATGAACATACCATCGGAATGTCTAGCAGGGATTGGTGGTTCATGATTATGAGGACTCCAGGCTCAAAAGGGACCTGAGGTGGTACAGCGATACTTGCGCCACCCAAGAACACCATTGGCCTACTCGTGAGCCAGGCCATTGCCTGCATCCAGGCCCCTAGAATCCGTTTGCGGCTTGAAGGCATTAGCCATACCAAAGGTCCTATGAGAAGTCGCTGCACGAGATCGCATAAGACCATGCCTAAGGTCACGGCCAAGAGAGCTACAGCCCCTCGTAACTTCAAATGAGTCGTCTCCAAGAACAGAAAGCGCTTCAGGCTGATATGAAGCAGACAAGAAACGCTAACCAGTTACGCTGACAAGCATCAAGGCAAATAAGATTATGAGTCTACCAGATCACACATACTATGGCTTCCGAAATTGCGTGGGTGCATTTTTCGAAATGCCGACTTCAGACGCGCGTGCTCTACTCCCTGCCCATCTTGAGCCACTTGAGATGCAGCATACGCGAAGCATTCTGGCCCTGACTGCATTTCAATTTACACAGAGCGAGGCAGGGGAGTATGAGGAGATCGTTCTGGCGGTGATCGTACCCCCAATGATTGAGGTTGGTAAGCAAATACCGAAGGCTGCTTTTTATCCTTTCATGGTTGGGACCTCCACCGAAGCGTCCCGGCTACATGCGATCGAACGTTGGCACCTTCCGCACTATATGAAGGATTTGGAGATATCATTCACCGAATCCGAACTACAAATGGATGTGAACGTCCGTGACGGCGAGAATGCAGTCCTCGATTTTACTGTGACCAAACACGATTACGTGCCGTCGAAGCACCTCTACAATGCATTTACAGTCGAGGAAGGCGTAGACGGGCACTTCAAGGCGAATATCTACATGGAAGCCCCTCACTCAGAGCACGAAGAGGAGGGAGGCTCACTCACGCTTTACGAACACCCAATGACGGAAGGGCTGACCCTTGATGACATCAATGCTTATCCTTTCCGCGAACAGTGGTATGAAGAGGGGCTGCAAACGTTCGAGCCTCTCCTGACCCTATAGCCTTACTTTCTCACCACGGATTGACGCTCAGTGAACCGCCACTTTGTCATCTTCAATCCAGCTGCAGGTAGGGGCCGCGGCCTCAAGAGGATTGAGGTCTATCGGGCCCTCCTGGCTGAGCACATAGGCAGGGTGACTTTTGCCGAAACCACCCGTGCAGGGGAAGAGCGCGACCTCGCGGATCAAGCCATTGCCCAAGGCTACAACATCATCGTCGCTGTTGGGGGAGACGGAACCTGGGGTAACGTTGCTGACCGTGTCGCAGCCAGTGGTCGTGAGGATGTTGCTCTTGGGATCTTGCCGAATGGAACCGGTAATGACTTTGGGAGAAACCTTGGATATGACCCCTCCAACCCTGAGCGAGCAGTGCTTACTCTCGCAGCAGGACACATCCGTTTGGTAGACATGGGCCGGGTGGAAACTCTTAGTGCGGCTGAGAACACACCTCACGTCATGGAACAAAGGAATTTTCTAAACTTGGTCGGCTTCGGTTTTGACGTAGCAGTCATTGATGCTGCTGCCAATGCGCGGTTCTTAAAAGGCGAACTGCTTTACAAGATCACGGCGCTCCAGCAGCTCTTCCGGTTCACAGGTATCCGAGTGGGCATAACCGGGGAAAAGAGTGAGTTACGCGACGGGCTTCATCTGATGCTGACCATCTCGAATGGACGCTTCTTTGGGGGAGGATTTCCGATCGCGCCCGATGCAGGTGTTCAGGATGGCTACCTTCACGCTTGTTGCATCCAAGATGCCCCTGCATTTACAAGACTCAAGCTCTTTAATAGAGCGGAGCGGGGCCTCCACGTAAGCTCAGACCCAGACCGAGTAGAGGTCTTGGCTGACACAAGATTCAGCCTGGAATTCGACCAACCGCCTCGCTTTGAAATGGACGGCGACGTGAGGCAGGCCGCAGGCCATACCGTCGAGGTGAGCGTTTTGCCACAGGTGTTGGGGGTAGTAGCACCAGAGCGGCTCTGAAGCCTACTCCTTCCTGAGGCTACCTCCGGCCACGTGCCAGCGCTCCTCCGCCAGCCATTTCGCATCCTCTTCATCATGACTCACAAGGACAATCGGTACACTCCTATCTAGAGCCCAATCACTTACAAGCTGTGATAGTTCAGCCCTCAAGGGCCTATCAAGCGCTGAAAACGGTTCGTCAAGAAGCAAAAGCCTGGGTTTTGAAAGTAATGCCCGGCCCAAGGCCACTCTCTGCCGCTCGCCCCCAGAAAGCCTCCTGGGTCGCCGCTCGAGCAAGCCCCCTATCTGGAGCAAGGCAGCGGTTTCTGATACCCAATCAGGTAAGGCACCCCCGTAGCTTAGGTTCTCTCGGACAGTCAGGTGCGGGAAGAGAAGTGTCTCCTGAGGGACCCAACCCACCCGCCTGTCCCACGAAGGGACCCATATTTCATTCGAGCTGTCCTGCCAATAATGCTCCTTAACTAGAACGGTTCCGTGCGCTCGGCGTTCTACGCCTGCCAGAATTCTAAGGATCGTACTTTTTCCCGCCCCCGAAGGACCCACTATGGCAATCCGAGTACTTGCTGTATTCAGCTCGACCTTTAACCCTCCCTCAGTGAAGGGAATCTCTAGGTCTAGGCCCAAACGGAAATTGGTGTCAGCGGGCATGTCGGTCTTCCAATCGACGTTTTTGTCTCCGCGAGAGCGCCTCAAAACCCAGCAAAGCGATTAGCGAGATCACCACACTTGCACCTACCAGTATCCAAACCGTCTCTCTTCCGGTCGGTGACTCCAAGAGTGTATAGACCGCGAGAGCGATCGTTCGTGTCGACCCTTCAACATTGCCTGCCAACACGACCGTAGCTCCGAACTCACCGAGTGACCGCGCGAAAGCAAGGACTGCCCCAGCCGCAATCCCCGGCAACGCCAGCGGAAGCGACACGCGAAAAAACGTTCTCCAGGGAGAAGACCCGAGTGTCCAGGACAACTCCTCATACATCGGGTCAACTGCCTCGAATGCACCACGCACAGTGATCACATAAAGCGGAAGACCTACGACCAAGGCAGCGATCGAAGCACCAAGGATGGTAAACGGTATCGGGAATCCAAGTGACGCGATTAGCCCTCCCAGGGGAGTAGAGGCGCCTAGTACGCTTAGGAGAAGGAAGCCGGTTACCACTGGCGGTATGACAAGAGGAGCCGTAACGACGGTGGAGAGAATTGTTTTCCCGGGAAAATCACGGCGTGCAAGTAGCCACCCGAGCCCTATGGCGGGGACTAGGCCCACCAAAGTTGCGAGGAAAGCAACGATAAGGGATAGACGCACCGCAGATGATACCGATGCTACTAAATCGTCACCCGTATCCCCCGCGGCATAACGTTCTTCCTCTCCATCGGGTATGTCGGACTGAGGTGGGCTGAATCCCGCCTCTCTAAGAAAGGGCTGGCCTGAGTCACCTAAGACGAAGTTCACGAAATCAACTGCTGACTTCTCGTACACCGTGGACCCTAGCGGGACTCCCCAATATTGAGCTTGTGGATATCCGGGTCCTTCAAAAACGAATGCTATCCTGACCGACGGCTCTGCTTCCGCATCCGTCCGATAAACGATTCCGGCCGGGACCTCATTTCGTGCAACCCACTCTAGGGCCCCTCGTACTGATCCTCCTCTAACGATGTGCCCCTCAAGCTCTGACCAGACCCCCGCTTGTTCCAGTGCCGTTCGAGCGTACCTCCCAGCGGGTACGTTTTCACCGGCAAGAGCAATCCGCTCGAAAACCGAGAGCATATCAGGCTGCACGGGTACAGAAATGTCTCGAGAAACCGCAATTACCAGATCGTTAGCTGCAAAATGGATAGCGCTGCCAGGGGACACAGTTCCTTGCTCCTCAAGCCACCGAATCCACTGAGGGTCAGCGCTGAAGAAAACATCTCCGGATCCACTTTGTGAGGCCTGGACCGCCAGTCGAGATGTCGCGTCAAATGAAAATACCAAAGGGGTCCCACCCAGCCTTTCCCATTCATCTCCGATTCTTGGCAAGACATCAGCAAGGCTGGCTGCAGCAAGCACCAATAGGACTGAGTCTTTCGCCTGTCGTGCCTTGGGGGGACCTTCACTCAATACAGCCCCTTTCAGTTGCATCGGAGCTAGTAGGGCCATCGACCAAACAGCTAGAAGGATACTCTTTCTTCTTAGCTCCCCGAGCGAGAGTGGCTGGGGCTGTACCCAGCGGGCGCTAGTCTTGGCTTTATGAAACATGGGGCGGCCAGGGTATCCCTAGGAGTAACACTGGACAAGATGCTCTCCTTGCTCAGGCGCACTGTTCTTGCGTCTTTTCTCGCCATGTCATCAGCACCTAACAACAGGCTAGTCTCCGAAACCCCTATCACCGTTCGGAGTCCCGAGCTTGACTCGTTTGGACACGTGAATCATGCGGTCTTCTTGAACTACCTAGAGCACGGCCGTTTTGAAGCACTCGAAAAAGCTGGACTCTCTTGGTCCCGACTGGACGAAACAGGTCGAAGCATCTTCGTAGTCCGCATTGAAGTAGACTACCTCGAGGAAGCGAAGCGGGGCCAACAACTCCTGGTCCGAACTTGGGCACAATCTTTTAGGAGAACCAGCATGGTTCTAGGACAAGAGATTGTGCCGGAAGAAGCCCCGCAAAGCGTTATGGTACAAGCTGCCGTCACTGCTGTCTGGATTGGGGCAAACCGAAGACCCCAACGTGTGCCAGAAGAAGTCCGGAGAGGACTGCTCGGAGACCTGAACAGCCTGCAGAACCTGGACTAACGACTGTGAGTTCTGTGGTGAGCTGGATCGGCAACGACGTTGTAGACCTTGAAAATTCTAACCTCCATGGAAAACTGGAAAACCATCGGTTTCTGAAGCGTGTTTTCACAAAATCTGAACAAGCCGTAGTCGCTAGGGCAGGGGAATCTGATATTGAACTCTGGTGTCTTTGGGCCTGTAAGGAGGCAGCTTTTAAGGCCCTCTCTAAGGTTCTCCGTACTCCTCCAGCATTTATTCACTCTGCTTTTGAAGTGTCATGGACCAGGATGATTCAGGAAGGAAGTCCGAGTATCAGAGCTGGAAATGTTGTCTATGAAGAGCTCTCGGTACCTGTGTCTGTAGATCTTTCAGAAGGCGTGCTTCACGCCTTCGCCTGGACAGGCCATCTGAATGAACCGATTAAAGGGGCTCCACCAGCCGAGCTATATCATGACCTTGCCCGACTTGACGAACCCGGTGCTCCATGGTCTGCCTCGTATCCCGAGCTGCTCGAAGAATTGACCGCAGAGGAACGAGCTGGAGTCCACTCTAGAGAGTCGGCAGCGGTCCGGATTCGATTAAAGGCATCTATAGCAAACACGATTAATGTGGCCCAAGACCACCTCCAGGTTCTTCGCCCCCGGAGTCCAACTGGCCGAAGCCACCCCCTACTACTTTTGGACGGCAAGCCAAGCGGTATAGATATCTCAATCTCACATCATGGATGCTGGATTGGCTGGGCGTTTCTTGTAATGGGCAACGATTGAAGAGAATAGGAGAAGGCAATGAAGACTTGCGTCCGAGTGAAGGCCAAGACACTGTGCCGGCGATGACCCATAGAGATCAGTTGAAGCACTTGTTGTTAGAGCGCTCTGTGCGTTTCGGTAACTTTACGCTCTCGAGCGGAGCCAGCTCCACCTATTACATCGATGCACGCCGTACAACCATGAGCGCTGAAGGCCAGGTGCTAGTTGGTCAGGTGGGCTACGAGATGGTCAGAAAGAGTGGTCTTGAGCCTACACATTTAGGTGGCCTCACAATGGGGGCTGACCCCATCTCATATGCCATCGCTCACCGCAGCTACCTAGAGGGCCACCCTTTGGATGGATTCTCTGTCCGGAAGGAAGCTAAACACCACGGTACCGGAAATCGCATAGAGGGCGGGCTAGACTCATCTTCTCGTTGCCTTGTTATTGAAGACACCCTAACAACCGGCAAAAGCACTCTCTCGGCAGTAGAGGCCCTGCGTGAGCACGGAGTAACCATGGTCGGTGTTTTGGCGCTAGTAGACCGCTCAGATAACGCTGAAGATCTCTTCCGTGAAGTCGGTCTCCCGCTGCTCTCGATCTTCTCTGTGCAAGAATTACTAGAGGAGAACCATCCGTAATAAGAGAATAGATTATTGGAAGGTGGAGAAAGGTGTTTTCTTCGGTTAAACAACCAACCCCGTCCGGTTTAGTCTAGTAACCTCAGGGGCATTACTAGACATAGATAGTCCAAGTTCTCTGACCCTGAAGGCTCTATCGTCACAGCTCTTTCAGGTGCCTTGAAGGCTATATCTACTTCATCTGTAGGCATGTAGCGAAGTACTTCGAGAAGGTAATTTGCGTTAAACCCTATCTCTATCTCTTCCCCTTCATAGCCGACTTCGAGCTCATCTTGACCTTCTCCAAGATCAGGAGTGAGAACATTTAAGTGGAGTCTATTCGATTCGAATTTTAGTCGTATTCTGTGTGTCTGGTCAGATGCTACTACCGCCATTCTTCGTACCGCTGACTCCAGGGCCTTTTTATCGACAGTCGCTACTTTATCGTTATCACGCGGTATAACCGCCTCATAATTTGGGTAAGTCCCTTCAATCAACCTCGTATATACCTCAGCAGTTCCAGCTCTAAAGCCTAAGTGGTTTCCGCTTCGCGCCACTTCTAGTAACTCGTCTTTCTTAAAAAGACGTTGTACCTGCTGAAGAGCTCCTGGTGGTACTATAAAGTCAGCTGAAGAAGTGTCCCCAGATTCTGCAGGAACACCCATACGTGCTAGGCGATGACCATTCGTTGAAACCATCCTCATCGCCCCATCACGGAGTTCCCATAAGACTCCGTTGAGTATCGGTCTACTCTCTTCATTAGAAACTGCGAAGGATGTGTGATGAATCAGACGGTTTACATCCGTTCCTGTTACACTCCAAGCTCCTTCAAAATCTACTTCTGGCAGCGAAGGAAATTCGTCAGATGGGAGACCATTTAACTTGAACTTACCCCTGCCGCTTTTGAGTTCAATCTGAGTTCCTATCGTAGATACTTCGACTGGCTGATCTGGTAATTCCTTTGTGATTTCTTGAAGCTTCTTACCGGGAGCAGTCAAGCTACCATCTTCTCTCACATCAGCTAGAACTTTGATTCGAACTGCTACATCTAAGTCCGTACCGCTCATCCAAACACATCCGTTTTCAGCCTGAAAAAGGATGTTCGATAAAACCGGGAGTGTGGTTTTAGATGGAATACTTGCGGATACCGCGGCTAGGCCATTGTGGAGGTTTTGTCGGGTAATCGTGAAGTTCATTTAGGCGGTTCCTGAAGCGGACCGAGTAGTTTTCAACAGTGCTTAGATACTATGTCTCTTTATTAAAGAAAAACATAGTAGTAGTAGTAGGTGTGGAAGTGTGGAAGAAAGAAACAAGAACATCCCAATCTAGTAGGTTCTATAACTGTTTACCTTGATATATTCCTAAGTGGAAAAGTGTAGAGTTTTTTCACTAAGTCTCCACAAAAATCAAGGAAAAAATAAAGGTGTGGATAAAGCGTAATTTATCCACGAGTTATCCACACCTTAGCCAGGAGCGCTATCTGTACCTGTGAAGTCTTCTCTCGCAGCGTGTACCAATTCCCTAAATACCGGATCCCGTTCCATCTCTTCCTCAACCTTTCGTATGGAGTGAATCACAGTCGAGTGGTCTCTTCCTCCGAAGAATTCTCCAATCCGGACGAGCGACAGATCGAAGGCTTCTTTGATAAGGAACATAGCGACTTGTCGGGGGACGGTTAAATCTTTTGTGCGCCTTTTAGAGGCAAGGGCATCGGCACGAACCCTCCACCTACGAGCAACAATTTCCCTAATTCTTTCTGGAGAAAGAACAGGCCCCCTTTCTCGTTGTTGCCCCAGGGCACCCCGGAATGCTGCTCTAGCTAAGTCGGGAGTAATTTCCTGGTTGGTCAGTGAAGAGTACGCCAAAAGCTTAATTACCGCGCCCTCAAGCTCACGTACCGAGGCGGTACATGAGTGGGCAATGAACTCGATCACCTCTGAGTCTAGACTGAACCCGTCATCGGCTGCTTTCTTCTGTAGGATGGCCATTCGGGTTTCGTAGTCCGGTGGCTTCACGTCCACAACCAGACCCCACTCAAAACGGGATACAAGTCGGTTCTCGAGGCCTGAGAGGTCTTTAGGTGGCCGGTCACTTGTTAGGACAATTTGGCGTTGGGCGTCATAGAGCGCATTGAATGTGTGGAAGAACTCTTCCTGTGTCCGCTCTTTCCCTTCTAGGAAATGGATGTCGTCTACGAGCAGTAGATCCATCTCCCGATACTGCCTTCTAAATGCTGCGGTTGTCCCCTGCTGGATAGACGCGACCAGCTCGTTCATGAACTGTTCCGACGAGACATAACAGACACTCCCCTGGGGTTTCTCGCTCCCCATGTGGTGTCCGATGGCATGCATTAGGTGTGTCTT
Organism: Gemmatimonadales bacterium UBA1120; assembly: GCA_002313925.1. Lineage (GTDB taxonomy): Bacteria > Gemmatimonadota > Gemmatimonadetes > Longimicrobiales > Gaopeijiaceae > UBA1142. The sequence goes on along the minus strand of DCAZ01000086.1, from coordinate 10,606 downwards.
TCCTAACCCGACGCCTCCGTAAAGGAATAAAGGGTTGTACGTTTTAGCGGGCCGATTAGCTACTGCTCTAGCAGCGGCTGCAGCGAGTTGGTTATCAGCCCCAACCACGAACCGCTCGAAAGTGTAACGGTCATTAAGCAAGGGTACGGTCCTGGAGCCGGACGCAGCGGAAGGGATATCCCGGTCAGCAGCGTCCTCAATCAGCGGAGCAGTAAGATCGATCGAAGCGACTGGGGCTGATGAGACCGTAGCAGAACAAGTGACTGTGATCTTGATAGGCCTGCCGAGGATTGCTTCTGAAGATGTGGACAGGGCAGGTCCAAACTTGTCCTCGAGCCACTCGACATGGAAACGCGAAGGCACCTCAAGGTGCAGCTCATTTGAAGTGAAAGCGACGGCTACAGCGGGCTTAACCCATGTCAGATAACTCTGCTCAGGAACAGAGGCTTGAACTGACTCTCGGATCCGACTCCATAATTCAGGGGCAGTCAATTCCACGATGTCTCTTCGTCAGCGGGGGGGATCCAGGGTGAGGAATAGCTAGAGACTGGCGGCATGGAGTACGACGGACCTGCATCATTCGAAGGTGATACTGACGGGTGGGGTTGGCCGACCCGGGGCGCCGAACCTACCAAGCGAATCTCTAAAAATCAAACTTCTACATTCTCGGGCCGTCTTAGGGTATTCGTGCGGGGCTGAAGATGGTCACCGTTGACGCTTTCTCGCTGGCTCGGCTATCTTTTTCAGCTCGTTTCTGGATGCAAGATATAATGGATTGGCCTACTCCCGATGAAGCCGACATACAAGCCGCGGAATCGCAAAAGAGTCAACACACATGGATTCCGCGCACGGATGAAAACTCGCGGCGGCCGAAGGGCTCTCAATCGTCGTCGGAGGCGGGGTCGCGCTCAACTGGTAGTCTCGATCGGTCGCAAGTAGCACCAGCCAGGGCGGACCGCTCAGAACACTTCCCGAGAAGTGTTCGGATTCGGCGGAGCAATGAAATCCAGGAGATCCTCCAGCAAGGTAAACGGGAGAGTACGGGGAATCTCGAGATCTTTTTCGCCAGTCCTAAGGCGTCGGTTTCCCGGTTCGGCCTGATTGTACCGAAACATGGACAACGAATCGTGGACCGGAACCGACTTAAAAGGCGATTACGCGAAATCGGTCGGCGACGGGTAATCCCTCACTTGAGCTCACAGGGTCGCGAAGGAGACGTGCTCATTCGGGCTACGCGCTCAGCATACAGGGCGAGTTTTTCTGAGCTCGAGAGGGAAATAAACGAAGCGGTGGAGGGGTTTTGTTCAGAAGAATCCTGATTGCGATTATCCGGGGATACCAAGGCGGAATATCGGTTTGGACGCCACCGACCTGCAGGTTCGTCCCCACATGCTCTGAGTACGCGATTGAAGTGATTCAGTTGTATGGAGCCGCAAGGGGTATCTGGCTTGCAGTACGCCGAATCGGTCGTTGCCATCCTTGGGGTGACTTCGGGCCTGATCCCGTGCCCCCGAGAGTGGAAATGAATTCGGCCGAGAGAGCATGTGTTACGGAGAGGGTTAGATGAACTTCCAAGCCCGCTTTGTCCTGGCATTATCACTCATGTTCTTGGTCATGATGATGACGAACGTGCTGTTTCCGCCCGTTATCCCCGATGAAGCTGTTTCAGCGGATAGTGCTACGGGAGCTGAGGTGGTCACGGAAACAGAGCCGTCTGCTGAACCAGTTCCTACGATGCCCGAAATTGCTCCATCGCCGAGTGAGGTGCCAGAAACAGCAGAGGCCGAAGCGCTCCCGGAAGAGAAGAGGGTCGTCGTATCCAGCCCACTCTATCGGTTCGAGTTCTCCAACTACGGGGCTAGGCTGCACGCAGCAGAAATGTCCCAATTTGAGGCACTAAACCAGGACGGTCTCGTCGATCTGATCCCAGACGGAGCGGACGGGTATCTCGGGCAAAAGCTGGTGGTTGGATCCGACACCCTAGACCTATCAAGGGTGCCATTCACTGTTGAACCGGAAGACGGACTCGCCCTAGAGGCCGGTGCGGACGCACAGATACTGCGCTTCACGTACCAACATCCTACGAGTGCATTCAGGTTCGAGACCGAGTATGAGTTTAGTCCCGATGAGTACACCATCCGTGTCAGAGGGAGAGCCTCAGGCGTGGATCGCCCTCAGCTTTTGACGGACTTAGGTGACGGGCTGGCCTTTGTTGAGGCGGACTCTGCGATGGAAGCACGTGAGGTAGGATATGTGTATAACCATGTGCAGGAGGGCATCGACGAGACACTTACGAGTAAAGCAGAGCGGATGATTGTGGAAGGGCCGCTGCTGTGGGGGGCACTTCGCAACAAGTTCTTCCTTTTGGCGATCCTTGCTGGCGAAAGCAATGAGGCCGCGACGGAGGAGAGTTATCTAGGGGGGCTGGTCGTTGAAGTGGATACTCTTGTCTACAGATCATTCTGGGGGAGGGAGAACAGTCGTGCCGTGGGGTTCCACGTGACTGCTGCTCAAGTGGTTGGAGCTGAGGGCGATTTCGCGTACAGGCTCTTTTTAGGGCCTCAGGACTTCGAGATACTGAGTGCAGTCGGTTGGGATATGCAGAATGTGAATCCCTATGGTTGGTCGTTTTTCCAAGTAATCCTGAAGCCATTCGTTTCACTGATCACAAAGATCCTCATTTGGGTTCATGCAAACTTGAATCTGGGGTACGGGTGGGTGCTGATTCTGTTCGGTGTAGGCATGCGTATAGTGCTGTTTCCGCTGAACCAAAAAGCGATGAAGTCTCAGTTGAAAAATATGGCTGTCCAACCTCTCCTTAAGGAAATCCAAGAGAAGTACAAGGACAATCCAGAGAAACTCCAGAAGGAGATGAAGAAACTATACACGGAACATGGCTTCAATCCGCTCGGTGGATGTCTCCCCATGCTTCTGCCTTGGCCGATGCTCATCGCGTTCTTTTTCGTATTCCAGAGCACAATTGAGTTACGTGGTGTGCCTTTCCTATGGCTACCTGATTTGTCGACGAAGGACCCGACCTACGTCCTACCCTTCTTCCTCGGCGCATCGATGTTCTTGATGCAGTATGTAAGCTATAAGTCGATGGATACTCCGAATCCTCAAATGAAGATGATGATGTACCTCATGCCGCCGTTCATGATATTCATCTTCATGAATCTCGCGAGTGGGCTGAACCTCTACTACGCGACAGCGAATATTGCGACGATTCCTCAGCAGATGTACATCGCCAAGGAGCGAAAAAAGATGAAGGGCATAAAGCCTCTCGGCCGCTCCCCACCAAGCCCTAGCAGATAGGCTACGCGCAAGCGGCTTAACTGTTCTTTTCGAGGGAGCTAGACGAGTGTGGACGTAGACACGATCGCGGCCATTTCAACCGGACCCGGTGCTGGTGCAATCGCTATGGTCCGGGTTTCGGGCCCGGAGGCTGGCGAGGTACTTCTTCGGCTGGCACCAGCGCTAGAAGAGATTCCTGCCCCGAGAACAGCGAGAGTGGTAGACCTCCGTGACCCAGACGACGGAGAGGTCATTGATAGAGCTGTCGCTACGTACTATCGGAAGCCAGAGAGCTACACGGGCGAAGATGTTGTTGAGCTTACTTGCCATGGGGGTGTTATGGCGCCCCGCCTTGTACTGGGCGCCTGTCTAGCAGCGGGAGCTCGGCAGGCAGAGGCTGGAGAGTTTACGAAGAGGGCGTACCTGCGGGGGAAACTTGACCTCATCCAGGCAGAAGCCGTTTCAGATCTAATTGATGCCCGAAGTAGAGCTTTTCACCGTGCAGCACTGCGGCACATGGAACGCGGACTATCGGCTAGAATCACAGGTCTTCGTGAGAGTTTGGTGCACCTAGAGTCCCTTCTGGTTCACCATATAGATTTTCCGGAAGAAGACGAGCCCCCGGTGGCATTGGATGTGATTGCAGAAGAAGCGAAAGGGGTTGTTCGAGAACTGGACGCACTACTCGTCACAGCTCCAGAAGGGGAACTGCTTCGAGAAGGAGCGCTCACTGTGTTTGCCGGACGACCAAATGCAGGGAAATCCTCAGTGTTTAATGCCCTGCTGGGAGAGGAACGAGCGATCGTCACAGAAGAACCGGGAACGACTCGTGATGCGCTAGAGGAAACGGTTCAGTTAGGCGGCTTCCCTTTCAGGCTGGTCGATACCGCGGGGCTCCGGGAATCCGAGGGGCGCGTTGAACAACTCGGTATCGAAGTAGCGCTAAGGTACCTGAAGGGTGCCGACATCGTGCTATTCTGCATTCCAGCCTCTGAGGAAACTTCCGAGGAAGACAGGAGTTTTCTCGAAGAGATTACGGCACCTGTCGTTCTTCTGGAAACCAAGGCGGATCTAGCAGGTGGTCCTGAGCGGGACACTACAGAGCTCAGAGGGTTAGCCGGAGCGGTCCGGGTTTCAGCCTTGTCAGGGCAGGGGCTAGACCAGATCCGGCAACTTCTCCCAGAATTGGCCTACTCAGGCTTAGTAGGAGACCATAGAGACCAGCCAATCCTTACGCGCCAGCGCCATATCCGTGCCCTAAAGATTGCTCGCTCCGAAGTGGAACTTTTCAGAAGCTCGCTTGAGGATGGTCTCCCGGCAGAAATAGCTTCGACTCATCTTCGGCCAGCTGAGACAGCGCTGGAGGAAGTTTTAGGAGTGATTACCGTTGACGACGTCTTAGATGTAGTGTTCCGAGAGTTTTGTGTAGGGAAATGACAAGGCGGACATAAGTGGCTGCAGATTATCCAACTGAACCAGTGTCGGAGTCCAAGGACCCAGTATGTCTGAACGTGCCGCTGCGAGCTTATCGCGTTACGGGGCGAGTGCAGGGTGTCGGTTTCCGCTGGTTCACCAGTCGTGCTGCAAAAGAGCTGGGGATATCCGGGACAGTGCAGAATCATCCTGACGGATCAGTCAGAGTTCATGCAAGAGGTGCTCTGGCTGTGCTCGATCAGCTAGAAGCAACAATTGCAAGAGGACCGGTGGCAGCAAGAGTAGAGGCCGTAGAGAGAGTAGAGCCGTCACAAACAGTCAAGGCTGAAGGCTTCCGGATCGAGAGGGCTTAGTAATGGATGTACGGTACGATGTCATTGTGATAGGAGGAGGCCACGCTGGTGCTGAAGCAGCAGCAGCCTCCGCCAGAGCAGGTGTGCGGACTGTACTGATTACTCCAGATCTCAGTCGCATCGGCCAGATGAGCTGTAATCCGGCTATTGGCGGTATCGCCAAGGGGGTCGTAGCACGGGAGGTCGACGCGTTAGGAGGTGTCATGGGCCGTGCTACGGACGCTTCAAGGATCCAATTTCGCATGTTGAATCGGTCAAAAGGACCAGCGGTTTGGGGTCCGAGGGCTCAGTGTGATCGGAACCTATACCCCGTCGCAGTGCGGTGTGTGCTCGATGAACTTGAGAGCCTTGATCTCTTTCAGGAAATGGTGAGCGACCTGGTTCTTGAAGGCACTCGAGTTACTGGCGTGCGGACACGGGGAGGGATCACCTTCTATGGGACTGCCGTTGTTGTTACAGCCGGCACCTTCCTTCGTGGTCGGATTCACATGGGCCAAGAAGCTGGTGTTGGGGCCGGCCGGGCTGGTGAGGCCCCTTCGATAGCGTTAGCAGAAGGGCTTGAAAGCCTCGGGCTAGAAATGGCCCGCTTCAAGACTGGCACACCACCAAGAATTGATGGTCGCTCTGTCGATTTCAGCCGTGTGGAGCGCCAAGATGGGGATGACCAAGCAATCCGGTTTGCGGCATATACAGAGGAGATCATTCCAGCCCAGAGACCGTGCTGGGTCACTTGGGCATCGGACGGCCTCAAGAAGGTGGTCTCCGACAACCTCGAGAAGAGTGCTCTTCATGGTGGGGAAATATCGGGGAGGGGGCCGCGCTACTGCCCTTCAATTGAAGACAAGGTTATCCGATTCCCAAACGCTCCCCGACACCAGGTCTTTTTAGAGCCAGAGGGGCTACATACAACCGAGTTGTATGTGAATGGGCTGTCGACGTCGCTCCCCGCTGATGTGCAAAGGGACTTTCTCCGAACAGTCCCCGGCCTAGAAAACGTCGTGATGACAAAGGCCGGCTATGCGATAGAGTACGACTATTTTCCTCCCCACCAGCTTCGCCATTCACTTGAGTTGAAAGAAATTTCTGGCCTCTTCTTCGCGGGCCAGATCAATGGGACGACCGGATACGAGGAAGCAGCTGGGCAGGGAGTTATTGCTGGGGTCAATGCTGCCCTCAAGGCCAAGGGGGAGGACCCCTTTATCCTCCGCAGGGACCAGGCCTACATAGGTGTCTTGATTGATGATCTGGTGACCCGTGGCGTTGATGAGCCCTATAGGCTCTTCACGTCCCGAGCTGAATTCAGACTACTTCTCCGTCAGGATAATGCCATACGTCGGCTGGGCCCCCTGGCACGTGATGTCGGACTACTCACCGAAAAACAGGCACTGGTGCTTAAGGATCGCCTTGATCAGGAAAATAAGCTTATAGCCTGGTTCCACGACACGAAACTTGCTCCAAACGATGTGGATCCACTGCTGGTTGAAGCAGGGTCAGGGCCGCTTTCAGGGCCAGTTAGAGCCGTAGAACTTCTTCGGAGGCCCAGGGTCCGGGCGGCGGACCTTTTGAGCGCTGGGAGCTCAGATAGCGATATCGAAAATCCGCAAGAAGGATTGAGAGCTGGGGTACTGAGAGCTGTCGAGGTGGAATTGAAGTACGAAGGGTATGTCGGGCGAGAACGAGAGCGGGCTGCGAGGCTTGAGGAACAGTCTAAGTTATTGCTGGACCATGACTTACCATATCTAGAGTTTGAGACACTATCATATGAGTCGCGGGAGAAGCTGGCTCGGATAAGACCTGAGACATTCGCCCAGGCAGCTAGGGTTCCAGGGGTATCACCGGCGGACCTCCAAAACCTGTTACTCGAGGTCCGGCGGACACGTACTAGGGAGAAGCAATCTCCGTAACACGTTGTGGTACAATAAGTTATAGCGTTTATAGTGACACTGTTTCACGTGAAACAGTGTCGTGCTTATGCCGCGCAGGTCTATCCGGGTGAGCGGCTACTTACGGAGGAGCTCGAAATGAGCGAGCGTGGGGTCCGCTTGGCCGTCGAAGTCAAGGTCAAATTCGGTATCGCCATCCAGGATCAACACGGTGTCACCGACAAATTGGTAGGCCGAAACCTCATTCTTTCTGGTCGGGAACTCTCGGTTGAGCGCTACCGTGGTGGCGGTTACAGAGATTGTGCCTATTTCCGTCTGTCCTAGGCCCGCGTAAACGAGGATCGCGGTGTAACTCCCACTGGGTTGAATGTTGAGGTCGAAGGTCCCTCCGAGCTGAATCAGGTCGATGGAAACCTGGTCTGACACCGAGCTCGTCAAGACGAATGCGGTTGCCGCCCAATTGCCGACGAACGGCTCGATTAGGGGATCAGGACCAGTAGGTACTGGATCGCCGCATCCTAGGAAGGATAATGAGAGCAGGGACAATCCCTTAATTATGCGAGTTCGCATCAACGTCCTCCAGTTCGTTGCCTTCTCATGCTACAAGACATTTTCTATCACGAAGGCGTTGAGAATGTATGGAGTTTAGCGTGAAAGTCCGAGGCCCGCTGTTAAATATGTGGGGGTTGGCTTTCGGGGTTGCCCGTCATAACGATATATTCCTTGCCCTCCCGCTCCGGTAGAGCAGGATTGTTTAGTTTCTCGAGGGCTCATGTCGCACGTTATAGCGATCGCTAATCAGAAAGGTGGGGTTGGTAAAAGTACCACGGCGATCAATCTTGGTGCTTCCTTGGCTGTCGCCGAAAAGCGCACCCTTGTTATTGATATTGACCCACAGGCAAATGCTACCAGCGGCCTAGGGATTGAAAACAGCGACCAACTCAAGACGATCTATGACGTATTAGTCCGGGGAACATCCATAAAAGACACGGTTTTCAGGCAACTCCACTTCCCGTGCCTCGACGTTATCTCTTCAACTAGGGATCTCGTAGGGGCGGAGATCGAACTAGTGAGCGCCTCAAATCGCGAAACGGTTTTGAGAGATGCGCTTGAGCCTATTCGAGGTCAGTACGACTACATCCTTATGGATTGCCCTCCTTCTTTGGGACTTCTTACTCTTAATACCCTTATTGCAGCAGACTCAGTGCTTATCCCGATTCAGTGTGAATTTTATGCCCTAGAGGGGATGACACAGCTACTAAATACCGTGCGCCTAGTTCAGAGATCTCTAAATCCTCAGCTTCACATCGAAGGGGTATTGCTGACAATGTTCGATGGTCGACTAAACCTCTCAAAACAAGTAGCAGCCGAAGCACGGGAATACTTTGGTGCCAAGGTTTATCGGACGGCGATACCTAGAAATGTTAGGCTGGCCGAAGCCCCAAGCTTTGGAAGACCGATAGTGCTGTATGATGTTCTTTCTAGGGGTGCGCACGCCTACCTCGAGCTCGCTAAGGAAGTGATGGCTCAGAGGAATCGGGTAACCAGTGCCTCTCGCCCGGTGCTTTCAGCATGAGCCACGACCGTCTTGGAAAAGGACTGGGAGCACTGCTCGGTGACTATTTAGAGCCAGACTTACAGCCCGGTGAAGTGCAAAAGATTAGGATTGGATCGATTTTGCCGAATCCGATGCAGCCTCGCCGGAGTTTTGTACAAGCCGAATTAGAGGAACTGGCATCGTCGATCGAAGCGAATGGCCTTCTGCAGCCCATCGTTGTTCGCGCAGCAGCACCTAACTATGAGCTGATCGCTGGCGAAAGACGTCTGCGGGCGGTTGGCATCCTAGGGTGGGACGAGGTGCCAAGCATTGTACGGGAAGCATCTGACAAAACCCTCTTAGTTCTGGCCCTCGTCGAGAACCTGCAGCGAGAGGCACTCAATCCGCTTGAAGAGGCCGAAGGGTACGCTTCTCTGAGCGAGCAGTTTAACATGAAGCAAGCGGATATCGCGGCTGCGGTGGGTAAGAACCGTTCAACTGTCGCAAACTTACTTAGGCTCCTGAAGTTGCCCGTCTCAGTTCGCAGGTTGGTGGAGGATGGCAGCCTGTCGGCGGGTCACGCTCGAGCCCTACTGGCGGTCGAAGACACACTACGGGCAGCCGAATTAGGGCAGCAAGCGGCGAAAGAAGGGTGGTCGGTCAGAGAGGTAGAACGCAGGGTGGCCGGTATTTCGAAAAAGAAGAGGAAGCGGAAGAGGAGAGCGACCTCAGACCCGATGGTGAAGGCCTTCGAAGGCCAGCTAAGGGATCATTTTTCTACGCGAGTTACAATTCGAGAGCAAGCAGGCCGTAAGGGCACTATCGAAATTCAATACCACGGCCCCGAAGATTTCGAGCGTATATACGAGCTTATGACTAGCCAGGAATCTTCTAGGGTTGGTGAATGAACCCATTGGGTCCGCGGGATCTAACTATCATGGTGGTTCCAGATGATGGAAGCGTAAGTCGCTCGTACCGACTAACTTACGGGCGTGTGCGTCTATTGATAGCAGTCGGGCTTGTGGCCGGAATCATGTTTGTCGGGATGGCTGGGAGCTGGTGGTATCTTGCAGCCCGAGCCACCCAGGTTAGCGACCTTGAGGTCCGCTTGGAGGCTATGGGTCACGCGCAGGTTCGCCTCGAGGCAGTAGCTGCTGACCTAGCGGTTGCGGAAGCGCAGTATGCTCGCCTTAGGTCTCTTCTTGTCCCTAGCTTGCCACCTGGCGATGGTGGTATATGGCTTCCCCTTTCCGGAGGTAGTGCTAGTGATGGTGAGTCGGGGGGAGTGGGAGTCAGCGGGGCGACAATACCTAACGTATGGCCATTGTCGGAGAAGGGTTTGATAACGCAGGGGCTTCTGCAGGGGGTGGAGGGGGACCACCCGGGCTTGGATATAGCTGTGCAAACCGATTCGTATATTCGCGCTGCAGGTGGCGGGAAGGTTGTTGAAGTTGGTACGGACGAAGTTTATGGGCTCTTCGTGGTGATTGATCATGGAGAAGGATATAGCACGGTTTATGCTCATACCTCAGCTCAGATGGTTGAACAGGGACAGCAAGTAAGAGAGCGCGAAGTTATCGCCCTCAGCGGTTCCAGCGGGCAGTCGACTGCACCACACCTGCACTTTGAAATTCTTTTGAATGGGAGCGCTGTAGACCCTCTGACGATGGTCGAGCAGCCCAATTAGTGCCCATGCTAAAGGTTGCGGCTACCTTGTTGTTCGGTAAGCCCAAAGATTAAAGAGGCCGAATGGCACGTGAACGAAGGGGCAATAAGCCTTCCCCGGAGGCGATCATCTCTATTATAGGGCCAGGTATGAACGTTGTAGGGGACTGCGAAACTGAAGGGTCCATACGGATTGAAGGAAGTATTACGGGTAGTGTCCGAGCAGGGAAAGCAGTGGTTGTCGGAGAAAATGCCTGGGTTAAGGGAGACATCAGTACGCAGGACGCCGTTGTGTCAGGGAAGGTTACCGGCACAATCGTCGCGGCATCCCGCCTTGAAGTAAAAGCAACCAGCCAGATTGAGGGAGATATACATGCTCGCCGCCTGCAGCTTGAGGAGGGGGGGGTCCTAAATGGGACCGTAAATATGGGGACTGCATC
>DCAZ01000112.1:51299-52623 GCA_002313925.1 Gemmatimonadales bacterium UBA1120 | reverse complement strand
GGTGTCCCTTCTACTGCGACTTGCCCCTCGGACAAGAGCAGCATTCGATCCGAAAAGCGGGCTGCCAAATCCAGCCCATGTGTTATAAGGATCACAGTAAGTCCAGAGCCTACAGATTGTTTCAGCAGCTCCAGAATCTCCATTTCATGCTTGATATCGAGACTGCTTGTCGGCTCGTCGAGTATAAGGGCCATGGGTTCTTGAGCCAGAGCGCGAGCGATCCTGACGCGCTGTAACTCTCCACCCGAAAGAGTTGATAGATCTCGATTAACGAGATGCGTCACGTCGCAAACCCCCAGTGCCTCATGGACAGCGACTCGGTCCTTGCTGCTTTCTCCCTCAAGGGGGCCAAGGTGCGGATATCGCCCCATGCCGACCATCTCTCGCACAGTTATCGGGAATGAAACGGTCTCTGATTGTGATACTACACCGATAACGCGAGCGAGCGCTTTGCGGTCCCACTTGCTGATATTGCGTTCGGCGATCAAGGCTCTTCCTTGATCCGCTCTTACAATTCCTAGGAGCCCCTTCATAAGAGTGGATTTCCCAGAGCCATTAGGTCCTAGGACTGCGTAAAAGCTTCCGGAAGGAGCAGACATGTTTACGCCATTAAGAGCAGGGCGGCTTTGTCCCGGGTACTTGATCACAAGATCCGTGGTTTCAAACTTCATTTGGTTGCCGCACTCTGCCTCAAAAGGACGAGGAAAAACGGGACCCCAATAAACGCTGTGATCACACCGATCGGGATTTCAATAGGTGAAAGAACCAACCGAGCAATAACATCTGCTCCTATTAGAAAAGTGGCACCTCCGAGGAATGAAAGCGGCAGGAGCCCACGGTGGTCCGATCCCACCAAGATTCTCAAAGTGTGAGGCACAACGAGTCCAACAAATCCGATTACTCCGGCCACGGAGACGCTTGCTGCTGTGATCAATGCTGCGACGACCAGAGAAATTCTTTTCACGCCCTCTACATTAGCACCTAGGTAGTACGCTGTTTCTTCTCCAATCGCCATCAGGTTCAGTGACCGAGCTAGAGACATGAGCATAACTGTCGCGGGCATTGTATAAACTCCTGCGATGACGACCCTATCCCAGTCAGCTCCTGCTAGGCTGCCCATAGTCCATAGAATAGCACTCTGTACTGTACGAGCAGGAGAAATCGAGAGAATGAAAGCGATACAAGCCGAGAAAAAAGCAGCTATGACTACACCTGAAAGCAGAAGGACCCGGACATCCATCGCTCCACCAGATGAGATAGCTACACGAAATACGAGAAAGATCGCTAGGAGTGCACCTGCAAATGCTGCGAGGGGAAGCGTCCA